>JBBQXO010000014.1:0-55126 GCA_038209595.1 Chitinophagales bacterium | reverse complement strand
GCGATTCACTATAGCGAGGGGTAAAGCCCCTCGAATCTTGTAAAGATTTTGTGCTTCGTTTTCCCGGAACTCCAAGCCCTGTAGGGGCGATTCACTATAGCGAGGGGTACAGCCCCTCGAATCGTATTCCTTTATGGTTCGGCATCTCGGGACCCAACGTCCCATTCGGGAGGCATCGCTTTGAAAGATTTTGGGGGTAGCACCCCTTGCCGAAAATGCCTCCTTCTAAAATCTCCCTGTTATCAAAATCCCATAGGTATGACATATCGGCAGCCGCCGGTGAAGCCGGCGGAGAAATCGTTATAATCTTAAATCAGAATCCCATCGGGATGACATATCGGTAGCCGCCGGTAAAGCCGGCGGACCAATAGTTGTATCCCGATTTTATAATCCCATCGGGATGACATATCGGTAGCCGCCGGTGAAGCCGGCGGATCATAGGTTGTAATCCGTTATCAAAATCTCATCGGGATGACATATCGGTAGCCTCCGGTGAAGCCGGAGGATAAATCGTTATATTCCGTTATCGAAATCCCGTAGGGATGACATATCGGTATCCTCTGGTAAAGCCGAAGGATAAATCGTTATAATCTTAAATCATAATCCCATCGGGATGGCATATCGGTAGCCGCCGGTGAAGCCGGTGGATCCAATAATTGTAATCCGGTATCAGAATCCCGTAGGGATGGCATATGTGTAGGGTACATGGGGATGAAGGGTGATTGACAAAACCTAATTTGTAAACCTGTTTTTTACTCTTCCACCAGTATCCTTTTTACCCGCTGACTGATACCGGTTAGTATCTCGTAAGGAATGGTATTGCACAACGCCGCAAGTTCCTTCACCGGAATATGCGGACCAAATACCTCTACCCGGTCTCCCGGCAATACCTCCGGCAGGTCGGTTACATCTAGCATCGTCATATCCATGCAAACATTGCCAACCACAGGAACCCGTTGATGTCGCAGGTGCATATACCCAACACCGTTGCTCAGTTGCCGCCTGTAACCATCGGCATAGCCTATCCGTACCGTAGCAATTTTGCTGTCACGGGTAAGTATCGCCTTGCGTCCATAACCGACTGTTTCACCCGCTGCCACTGCTTTTACCTGTGCTACGGTGGTCAACAACCGGCTTGCAGGCAGGAGCTTACTTGTTTGGTAAGCCCCTGAAATACCAAACAGCCCGATGCCGAGCCGCACCATGTCAAAATGCAGGTTGGGATGCCGCGTAATGGCAGCCGTATTGGCCGCATGTTTTATAAAGGAATAGCCAAGCACTTGTTCCAGTTGTCCGCAGGCTTCCCGAAATAAGCGGGCCTGCTCCTGGGTAAAAGCGTCTTCCGACGGGTTTTCTGAGGCCACCAAATGCGTAAAAGCTGTTTTTACGCAAATCAGCGGTTGTGTTTTCAAAAGTTCCAGCAACTCTGGTAAATCCCCGGTGCCAAACCCCAGCCGGTGCATCCCCGTATCCAATTTTAAATGAATGGGATATTGTGTTTTGCCTTGTGTATTCAGGTAAAAAATAAATGCTTTCAAAATACCCGGAGCATACAATTCCGGTTCCAGTTCATAAGACAGCAACGACGTAAAATCACCCGGTTCAGGGTTCATTACCATGATAGGCAAACGGACCCCGCCTTGGCGCAGCGCAATCCCTTCATCGGTATATGCTACTGCCAGATATTCTACCCCCTCATGTTGCAGCCTTCGCCCCAGTTCAGCATCAGTACTGCCATACCCGAAGGCCTTCAGCATTACCATCATTTTTACACCAGGGGGTAAACTACCCCGATAGATATTCAGGTTATGTGTCAGGTTCGAAAGGTTGATTTCAAGCAGTGTTTCATGTTGCTGTTGTTGTAGTGCCGCCACTATTTTTTCAAAAGCAAAAACCCGTGCTCCCTTTACCAGCACCACTGCTTTTTCCAGTATCGTACGGTCTGCCTGCTCCAGCAAGGCATCGGTGTCAGCATACCAGGTGGTTTCTATATTTTTTTCATAGAAAAAAACTTCGTATGCCCGCATGGTTTTTCCTACGCCCATCAAATGCCGGATGCCTTTTTGCCCCAGCAGATCAGCTACTCTTTGGTAATCTTCAGGAGAGGGCTTCCCCGGCAGATCACTCAATATGGCTACCGGTTTGTGGTGTCCGGCTTGTTGTTGCAAGTGGTTCAGTGCTATTTCCAGCGATACCATATCATGGCTATAACTGTCGTTCAGCAGCAGGCTTTGTAAAATGCCTTTTTTCCATTCCAGCCGCATGTTCAGTGCCTGCAGGTGCTGCATGCGTTCTTGCAGGATATTTACGTTGATCCCGAGGTAAAGTCCTGCGGTCAGGCAATGCAGGCCGTTTTCCAGCGAAGCTTCATCGGTAAAAGGGAGCCGGAAGGCAAAAGGTTGTCCTGCATGCACACATTCAAAATCGGTACCGGTCACATCTGTTTTTTGGCTCATGATGCTCAGCCAGCAGTTTGTACTTTTCCCCCAATCCACCAGCGTGCCACCAAAGCTTTTCGCGGCAACAGCTACCAGTGGATCATCTGTGTGGCAGATCACTGCTTCGGTATGCGCAAATAGTTTCCATTTTTCGGTAAGCTTTTCTTGCCTGGAAGCAAATCCTTCATCATGAGCAGCCCCCAGGTTGGTAAAAATACCAAGCGTTGGTTGAATCACTTTTTCCAGTCTCTCCATTTCGCCGGTAGTGGAAATGCCGGCTTCAAACAAACTTAACTGATGCGAAGGTTTAAGTGCCCATACACTCAGCGGCACCCCAATCTGTGAATTGTAACTCCTCGGATTGCGGCAGCATACAAAATCAGGCTCCAGCAACTGATATAGCCATTCCTTTACAATGGTTTTGCCATTGCTGCCGGTGATGCCGGCTACAGGAATCTTGAATTTTTTACGGTGAAAAGCCACCAACTCCTGCATAGCCATCAGCGGGTCGGGTACCGGTAACCAATGCGCACCGGGCAGAGAGGGTAAAGAATATCCCGCTTGAATAATAAAACAGCGTACCCCCAGCGCATAAGCTTTTTCTAAATATTGATGCCCGTCACGTTGAGACGTTTTCAGTGCAATAAAAAGGGTAGAGGGAGCCGTGGTAATCTGTCTGGTATCGGTTCCCAACCAATGAATATCCACCGGGTCTCCTGCTGTTACCGGCAATTGTAAAATGGCTTCTATTTCACCCAGCAGCATTCCCATTAAACGTTGTTTTCTTCTCCCTGTTCTTCGTTCTTATCGGCAGGTAAACGCCGTACAGGTTGGTGCGATGCCTTGTACAGTGAATAGCCTATGGCTGATCCGAGACACAATACTATAAACCCAAGCGAATAAGAGATCGGAATCTTGATATGAAAATATTCAATCAACATTTTTACCCCGATAAAAATAAGCACAACGGCTATGCCTTGCTGCAGATAGCTGAATTTATCCACCGCGCCTTTCAGCAAAAAGAAAAGCGAGCGAAGCCCCAGTACTGCAAAAATATTAGAGGAATATATTACCAGCACATCTGCCGGGCTAAAGGGAATATTTGGATCGTCCCGTACCAGCGATACTACTGTGGGGATGCTGTCCAGCGCAAATACGATGTCCGTTGCCGCCAGCATTACCACCACTACGGCCAGTTTGGTAAAGAAAAACTTACCCTGATGTTTGAGATAATAACGCCCCTTAGGTTCCATATCAGTCACCCGGAACATACCCGTAAACAAACGGTATATCCTGCTTTCGGCGGGATTAAAATCATCCCCTTCCTCCTTTTTGGCAAAAAGGGAAATACCCGTGTACACCAGAAAGGCTCCAAAAATATACAGCAACCAATGGAAACGGTCAATCAGTCCGATACCTACGGCAATAAAGGCAATGCGAAAAACAATAGCCAGCATAATACCAATCAGTAAAGCCCGCCCTGCATCGCTTTCATTTACCTTAAAAAAAGAAAATATAAGGATAAATACAAATATATTATCAATACTCAGGCTCCATTCCATCAGGTAGGCGGTTACATATTTCAGCGATATCTGACTGCTCTCTTCAAACCATAAAAAAGCTGCAAAAATCAGGGAGAGGCCCACCCAAAAAAGCGTTTGACGTGCCGCTGTTTTGATGCTGATGACCTTATTTTTTTTGCTCATCAGTCCGAGATCGAAAATAAGTGCCAATATAATTACCCCACCAAATGTGAGGTAGGCAATGTTAGTAGTTGTCATTTTTTGTTGTATAAAATCAGTGCTGCGGCCACTTTAAAATGTGATTAAAAATCATAAGCTTGCAAATCGCTTTTTCCTCCAGATAAATACTACGAATGCGGTTAGTAACATCAACACTAAAGGGCCTCCAATGTTGAGCCACCGCCAGATTGCCGCTTCTTTTTCCAGTTTTTTGGCATCGAGCAGACGCAACACGAAATCCCGGCTACGTGCCTCCATAATGCCACTTTCGTCAGTCATATAGTCCAGTGTATTCAGCAAAAAATCGCGGTTGGCAAACTGATATTGGGTGTAAGGATTGGTTCCCATTGCTAAGGGGCCATTTCGTCCTATTCCGTTCAGAACCCAGTCCCCGTCCCCGGTTACAAGTACCTTCCCCGGTTTTACCGAGGCGGCATGGAATGGCTGTCCGCTCAATTGCTGCGTGGCCTCCAGGCTACCTGCCATCCGGTTGGCATACAGGCTTTTAAAATTACCTTCTAACAAAACGGCAAGCGGTACCTGCTCATCGGGGAATGCTGAAGCATTGTCTAATTGTTTCAATATTTCTACGGTAATAATCACCGGGGTGCCAACTAAACGCGCCGTGTTGCTGCTCGTCAATAAAATTTCTTTGTGTACCCCTTCTACCTTTACCGTATCCACACTGTTGGGAAACTGCATGACCACTGCATCCAGATTTTTGACGATCGGGTGGTTGCTGTTGCTGTACAAAAGCGGAAAATATGGCCAGGGCAGCATTTCAATTTGTGGCTCTCCACCGAGATTCCCTACATTTTGAGGCAAAATATCACTTTGACGGTCCTGCACCAGGTTATTGTTGATCCTCACTCCGTATCGGAAAAGCAGATCCTCCAGATTGGTTTCCCGGGCATAAGCAGTAAATTCAGTACCCGATTGCACAAGACTATCCATATCAGCGTTGAGTGCATCAATTAAAAAGAGCAAGTGCCCGCCCCGCATCAGATATTGATCCAGTTTCAATTTGGCTTCATCAGAAAAAGCCAGCGTGGGTTTTACAATTATCACCGCATCGAGGCTGTCCGATATCGAAACTTGTTGCTCCAGATTTAGTAAATAAAATTCGTATTTCGATTGGAGTGTCTGACTCAGGTCATAGGTTTCAGGTCCCGTGGGTTCCCCCTCTCCGGTTACATAGGCTACCCGCGGTAAACGGGTACGCGTAAGGTCCTGTATGGCTGCGGCAAACTGATATTCCATTTGTGCCTCCGCTTTATTGATCATTTCCTGCTGTAGCGTTTGCGCATCAGGATTCATAAAACCGGTGTTTCCCTGACCTTGCAGCAGGTTGACTTGTGCAAAATAATCCCCTGCTTTTACCAGCGCCAATGGGTACACAAAACTTGCTTTGGTGCCCGATTGCGTCACTTCGTTTTGTTTTACCGCATTGCTTTGAAGCCATTGAATTTTTATGGAGTCCGCCAGTGGGGTGGCAAAACTGTCGGCAAGAAAAGCTTCCTCATCCAGAAAACGGTAACTGAGTTGTCCATTGCTGTAATCGCGGTAACTGCTCAGCAGGTTGGCAGTGGCTGTTGCAAGTTTCTTAAAACCAGCAGGCATATTTTCTCCTTTCAGCAGTACCGTAATCTGTATGGGTTCCTGCAGGTTGTTCAGTAATTTTTTCACCGGTTCACTTACTGTGTAGCGTTGGTCGGCGGTCAGGTCGAGCCGCCAGTTTAATTGTGCTGCCGCAAAATATAAAATCCCGGTTAGCAAAAGCATACCGATCCAGCTCCATTTGCTCATATCGCTTGTTTTTTATGCAACCATTGTTTGGTGGCGGTTAAAAAAACAAGACTCAACCCTATAAAATAAATCAATACCCTCAACTCGATCACGCCCCGGCTGATGTTTTGGTAATTGCTTTGTATCCCCAGCATTTGAATCCAGTAATCGGCTCCTCCGCTAAAAAGCGGGATACTGCTTACCGATTCAAAACCAGTATACAGTACAAAACAGGTAAACGCTGCCAGCAGAAAACCGACTACCGGGTTGGTGGTAAGCGCCGAACAAAAAATACCGATGGCTACAAAAAGTGCTGTTAGCAATAGCAACCCGATATACGCTCCGGCAATAGCTCCACTGTCAATACTGCCATTGATACTCAGCCATTTAATGGTAAAAACATACAGCAGGGTAGGCAGCAGCGTAAAAAACGCAACTCCCAGCGCTGCGAGGTATTTGCCGCCCACAATATGCCAAAGCTTTAGCGGCCGGGTACGCAATATTTCCCAGGTTCCTGTGCGGAATTCATCGCTGAAACTACGCATAGTAACCGCCGGTACCAGCAAGAGCATAACCCAGGGAGCCAGCTCAAAAAATTTATCCAGCGTGGCATAGCCGTAATCGAAAATGCTGGTTTCGGGAAATATAAACAGGAAAAGCCCCATAAGCAACAGGAAAAGCCCGATGCTGAGAAAACCCGTAAGTCCGCTGAAAAACAGCCTGAAGTCTTTGATGAAAATAGAACGCATTGCTATAGCTGCAAAGTAAAGAAAGCTTTGCTTACCATCGGGGATTTATCAAAGGCAAATTCTTTGTTATGAATTTTATATACAAACAGGGGCCTTTTAAAAATGCGGGTGTCCTCCAAAGAGTACTACCCGCATATTTCTGAACAAAGAGCTGAATTATTTCCCCGGTGCATATTTTTTTACGGCATTTTTCAGCACATCTTCTTTGTAATAAGATACTTCTTTAAACACTCCATTGGTATACATCGCTGCCTGATTATAAAAAGCCTTGTTGTTAGGGTCGTTGCTGTTGCCCCCGGCCAGCAAGGATTTGGCCTTTACCTTATCCCCAAACTCCACAGCACAGATAAAGCTGTTGCCGCTGTATCCATATCTTTTTTCGGTACCCGCCATTTTTCTGCTTACAAAACTTGGCAGCGCTCCCCAGGTAGCCGCCGCAAAGCCTCCCGCAATGCTCGGTTGGTTATCATCATATACCTCTTTCAGGTTACCGGTCAGGCGTTGGTAGCGGTTGATTTCGCCCCAGGATACTTTCCAACTTCCGAACCTTTTGGTAAGATCGGCTACTGTTGCTTTTACCACCCCTGTCATTTCCGTATCGGGTGCCGTCATACAGTAAGTGATTAGTTTACCCACAAACCCGGCATCCTGCTGTAGCGTGGAGCGGGTTTTTTGAATGGAGGAAAGCATCTTTTCGCCAGCCTCAATGGCAAAGGCGGTGGCGGTACTTGTAGCATTCGTTTCGTAGTTCCAGCGGCTAAGGGTATCCAGCAGTGGTTGCCAGTCAGGGTTTGCGGCCAGTCCGTTTATAATACCCCGTATCAGCGCGGGCACCACCTGTTCCATAGCCGGTAGCAAGCGGGTATAACCCAGTGCAATCGTTTTGTCAATAGTCATGCTGCCCGGCACAACGGCTTCGCACTGACGAACTGCATTGATCCCCCGGAAGTTTTCATCATCGGGGGCCATATAAGCAGGGAAATTGCCAAGAGGCAAACTGCTTTTGCCCGCAACTGTGGCCGCGCTGCTGTTGCAGTTTTGTATCCATCCAGTAGCCGGGTTATAAACCGTTACCATCTGATCCACCATGTACAATCCATCCCATTCGGTGGCACTTGTACTGCCGTCCACCGGTTCGCTCCAGTCAAGAGAAGGGTTTCGGCGGGGCATAAAATTACCATGCCAGTAAGCAATATTACCTTCCTTATCGGCATACACGGTGTTGTTACTTGTATTTTCTTTCAGGTACATTACCTGCTTATAGTCCGAAAAACTTTTGACCTTGGTCCGCATCCAGCTTTGTTCCAACCCTTTTATATCCCGGTTATGATGTTTCAAAGTCAGCCAGGTATTATTGCGTTCGGCAACTACCGGTCCGTGGTGCGTACTATAGGTCCGGAATTTTTTTTGCGAAGGCTTTCCGTTTTCGGTGATGCGGATTTCTACGGTTTGTTCACTAACGGGTCGCTCCTTGCCATCGTACTGATAAACGTATTTATCTCCCGCCGCTTTTATTTTTTCCTGGTAAAGATCAGCTACATCGGCCTGACTGCTCGTATGCATCCAACCACAGTTTTCATTAAACCCCTGATAGATAAAAAATTGTCCCCAGGTAACCGCACCATAGGCATTCAGTCCTTCTTCGCTTACTATATGCACTTCTGGTCGAAAATAATAGGTTACATGCGGGTTGATGTATAGGATGGCTTTACCCGAAGCCGTTAGTTGGGGAGAAAAAGCAAAACCATTCGAACCATTTTGTGGGTCGTCGTCCAGTTTGGGAGGTACAGCAGCCACGGTTTGTCCGCTATAAAAACTTTGGAGTTCACGTTGCGTGGCACCGCCGGTACTGATGGCACCAATACTGCCATCAGTCCACAACAAAGGCCACCAGGGTTCAAAACGGGTGAGTAAAGCCGGTTTTACCTCGGGGTGGGTGGCCAGGTAATAATTGATGCCATCGGCAAAAGCCACACAAAGTTTTTTCAGCCAGCCCGGGGCTTTTTCAAAATCCTTTTTCGCAGCATCCGGTTCAAGTATCAGCCGGTGCAGTAAATCTTCATACACTTTACCTGCTCCCTGCACCTCAGCCTGTCGACCCAGTTTTTCAATATAGTTTGCTTCCACCCGGGGGAAATCATCCTCGCATTGCGCATACAACAAACCAAAAACCGCATCAGCATCCGTTTTGCCATACACATGGGGGATGCCCCATTGATCCCGTATGATATTCACCTGTTCGGCCTGTTTTGCCCAGCGACTCATATCAGTCCCGGAATTTTTTGATTGTGTACAGCCTAAAATAGGCAGCAATAGCAGCAGATAGCTCGTCAATATTTTCATTGGTTAAAAATAGGGGAAAATATCTTTCGTGCTCTTTATCTTCCTCCTGTGGGCCGGCCAAATGGAACCGTATAAGCGATGTCTCCTTCCTATCTTTCTAAAGGTTGATAGCCACTTTTGGGTAGTTAGATCCCCACCGGCCACTACCCCAAAAATCCCCCATTCCCAACAATATATCTTGCAAAGAACATTGATTATTCCGCCGGGGGTGAATGAAAAAAATAAAGACTGGGAATTAATGGCAAATGATTCACTGAATTATTAGAAGATATAATAATTAGCTTTATCCTTTTGAACGGTTGATTTTATATTAAAGACAGGTTGATTTTTTGATTTTTTTACTAGTTTTGAAAAAAAATCATGAACCTTAAATGTATTTTGCTAGCCATCACCTGCTCATGTGCTTTTATTGGCTCGAGTGCTCAGGTGAAAACCTTTCGTTTTAAGAAATCAGAGCCGCCATTTCCCCGGCATGCCTATCAATCTTCATTGGTAATAGATGGAAGGAAAAACAAGCGCAATATTGGTTTAGTCCAAAAGGGTATAACGAATACAATTAGTGCCTTAATGATTGATCCCTCTTTAGAAGAGGCATTACAAAACCATCTGAATGCTTTATTAGCCAATGGTTCGGGTACCAAAGAAATTATGATCCATATCCGGCAATTCAGTTTTGCAGAACTTACAAGAACCTTTTCAGAAGAGGGATATTTCAGAATCCGGGCCGAAGCCTATGAACAAAGGGGAAATTCATTTTTACCGTTACTTAAAATAGATACTCTTGTGACTGTATCCGGTCTTGATGTAACAAATAAAATATTGAAGGAAGGGCAAAAAACAATTTACCAATGGGTTGAAGCTGCGCTGAAAGAATATCCTGCTGATGTACAATCATTAACAAAAGAGCAAATCTTTGATATTGACCGGATTGAAAAACAAAATATTCCCTTATATAATTCCTCCATTTTTCCAACGGGAATATACCATACTTTTCAGGATCTTGCAAACCTACAACCTAATGACACCCTCGTTAATTTTCAATATGATGAAAATTTGGGCAGGATAAAAGCTCACCGAACAGAGGTTAACGGTAAGCAGACAGAAGTGGTTAGATTGACGGATAAAACAGGATATGCAGTAAGCTTTAATAACAGGCTATGGATACTTGTTCCGGCAGGCTATTCACCTATCGATTTTAAGGAAGGTTCATTTTATTTTTATGCACCCTATAGTGCTGCTTCAATAAATACTGCAAAAAACAACTCCTATATTTTTTTCGGACTGATTGGGGGACTAATTTATACCATGGCCAATCCGGAAGATAAACTCAGTTTACATATGGTAGATCATCTGAATGGTGGACATATACCTGTGAAATAATATCCTTAGAAAAAAATGAAAAATCCCGATTTATAATGCAACGAATATCTATGGTATTGAGGAGCTATAACTGCCACCTTTTAATTTTGAAAACAATTTCCATAGCACCAAAGCAGCAGGAGAGCAAACGCTCAATAGCGTAATCCTCTTTTTTACTAAAAAATAAAAGAAAAAAATGCCCCCAACATTCACTAAAAGATTTCCGCCATCCACCATCGGGCTTGTTTTTACAGGGGGTAAAAGCAGCCGTATGCATCAGGATAAAAGTCTTTTGAATTACCATGGGCAACCACAGCGCCAGCATCTTCTCCATCTATTACAACCCTTTTGCGAGGAAGTGTGGTTGTGTTGTAATGCCACACAGGCTGCCGGGATGAATCCCGAACTGCCTTTTTTAATGGATGATCCGGTTTGGGGAGACATCGGCCCCATGGCGGGATTATTGACTGCCGCTAAAAAATTTTCAGGGAAAAACCTGCTTACTATCGGCTGTGATTACCCTTTTTTCAACCATGCTGCTTTGGAGCTTCTTGCCACTGTGTGTAAGCCCGAAAAATCTGCCGCCTTTTACAACCCTGCTACCCACTTTTACGAACCGTTACTCGCTTTCTATCCGGCTGTTGTTTTACAGGAAATGGAGACTTTGTGGGGCCAACAACAGTTTTCATTACAGCAATTCCTGCGTGCTATCCCAGCTATCCGGTGCATTCCCGATGATCCCAAAATCATACAAAGCATCGACACACCTGAAGCGGCAATGGCGGTCAGGAAAATATTCCGTTAGGGAGGAAGCCGGAGTAATTGCTTATTTTTAACCCATGGATCATTCCCCGGTAGCTTCGGTTGAAATTGTAAAAATGAGGCATCAAATTGCTGCCGGCGCTACAGATGTGGTGGCGATTGAGGAACCCTTCGAAATACAACTTGAATACAGCACCGCAACTGGCCGGATGGTGAAAAATATAGCGGTTACCATGCGCACACCGGGTAATGATAGGGAGCTGGCGCTCGGTTTTTTATTTACCGAAGGCATGCTTTCTAAACGCAATCAGGTTTTGGATTGCTGGCATACTGCAGGCGATGAAAACCGTATCCGGGTAGTTTTACACGAAAATATGGTACCAGATCTTACCAAGCTGGCAAGGAATTTTTTTGCCAGTTCCGGGTGTGGTATCTGCGGTAAAGCAGGGATAGACAGCCTGCGAACCAATTCTCCTTTCTCTGGGCTAAAAAATTCTTTACAAGTAGAGGCAAGTATGATTTATGCACTGCCTGAATTGCTCAGGAAAGGGCAACTGCTTTTTACTAAAACCGGTGGCATCCATGCTGCAGGTTTGTTCGATGCGGCGGGCAGTTTGCTTTATCTAAGGGAAGATATCGGCCGGCACAATGCCGTAGATAAAATCATCGGTGCAGCATTTTCGGATGGTCGGCTTCCGCTTTCGCAATATTTAATGGTTTTGAGTGGAAGAGCGGGTTTTGAACTGATTCAGAAAGCTGCTATGGCGGGGATTGGTGCAGTGGCGGCTATAGGGGCACCTAGCAGCCTTGCCGTGGAACTTGCCAAGGAAGCTGGAATGTTGTTGGTTGGTTTTTTGAAAGAAGAAACCATGAACATTTATGCTGGTAAGGAACACATTAAAATAATTGATAAAGAAAGCAAGAATGGAAAATGAATCCACAGGAAACATAGGAGAAAATGAACCCATGGCAGAAAACCCGGAAGCATTTACCGGGATAAAACTGGAGGCTCCCAAAAAAGTGGCGGCTGGCATTCCTGCTGTGGTGGAAAGCATGAAACAGGTTTTTGGCGAAGCAGGGGTTCTTCGTGGGTTAAAAGCGCTCAGCAGCCTCAATCAAAAAGGGGGTTTCGATTGCCCGAGCTGTGCCTGGCCCGACCCCGATGATGAACGCAGTGGCATTGCGGAGTACTGCGAAAATGGTGCCAAAGCCATTGCAGAAGAAGCCACCGCCAAGGCCATTGGGGCTGATTTTTTTGCCAGCCATTCGGTAGCAGATTTGTCCCGGCTTTCCGATTTTGAAATCGGTCGTAAAGGAAGGATTGCAGAACCGATGTACCTCGCCACCGGAGCAACCCACTACCAACCCATTTCCTGGCAGAAGGCTTTTGAAAAAATAGGTGCCACCCTGCGCTCGCTTGCTTCCCCCAACGAAGCTATTTTTTATACATCGGGTCGTACCAGCAACGAAGCCGCCTTTTTATACCAACTTTTTGTTCGGGAATATGGCACCAACAACTTGCCTGATTGCAGCAATATGTGCCACGAAAGCAGTGGGGTAGCCCTTGGCGAATCGCTAGGGATTGGAAAGGGTTCTGTTACTTTAAACGATTTTTATGCTGCCGAAGTCATTATGATTCTTGGACAGAATCCCGGTACCAACCACCCCCGTATGCTGACTGCTTTACAAAAAGCCAAAGCCAACGGGGCATGTATAATTTCCATCAATCCGCTCCCCGAAGCAGGGCTGATGGGTTTTAATAATCCCCAAACCATCAAAGGATTACTGGGCATTGATTCTGCCCTTTCCGATCTTTTTTTACCCATAAAAATAAATGCAGATGGCGCCTTGATGCAGGCACTTTCAAAAAGACTGTTGGAGGAGGAGCAAAAAGCTCCCGGTACCGTTTTGGATAATCCTTTTATAGAAAAGCAAACAGAAGGCTTTAAGGCATGGGCGGCACATCTCAGTAAAATGGATATTGGGGAACTGCTTCAACATACTGGCATTGATCGAATTGAATTGGAACAGGCGGTGGAACTGATCAAAAACAAATCGAAAATCATTATTTGCTGGGCCATGGGTTTGACCCAACAAGTAAATGCTGTAGATACCATTAAGGAATTGGTGAACCTGTTGTTAATCAAAGGAAGCATTGGCAAACCCGGTGCGGGTACCTGTCCTGTGCGGGGGCATAGTAATGTGCAGGGCGACAGAACCGTTGGCATTTTTGAAAAACCTGCACAATCGCTGCTTGATGCGCTTCAGCAAAACTTTGGTTTTTTACCCCCTCAGCATCCCGGTTACGATGTGGTGGACAGCATCCATGCGATGCATGACGGGAAGGCATCGGTTTTTATAGCTATGGGGGGCAATTTTTTATCGGCTACCCCCGATACCCTTTATACTGCCGAAGCATTAAAAAAATGTCAGCTTACGGTGCAGGTAAGTACCAAACTCAACCGCAGCCACCTGATTACCGGACAGGAAGCCATTATTTTACCTTGTCTTGGTCGCAGCGACAGCGATCTGCTCCATGGGGAAGAGCAGTTTGTATCCTGCGAAAACTCGATGGGCGTGGTACAGCAATCCAAAGGGATATTACAACCTGTATCGAGCCACCTGATGAGCGAACCCGCTATTGTTTGCCAAATGGCGAAGGCGACTCTTGGTAATCAAAGTAAAGTTAATTGGGATCAATACCTTTTGCATTACGACGCCATCCGCACTGCTATTGAAAAAACCATTCCTGGGTTTGAAGACTATAACCAGCGGGTACGACAGCCGGGAGGTTTTTATTTACCCAATATCAACCGGGAGGGTGGATTTGGTACGCCATCCGGTAAAGCACAATTCAATATCAGCCTCTTTGAGCCTCCTGTATTGGCCCCCGGCGAACTCATGATGATGACCATCCGCAGCCACAATCAGTTCAATACCACCATTTACAGCCTCGACGATCGGTACCGCGGCATCAGAAACGAGCGTCGGGTGATTCTTATGAATCAGGCCGACATCCATACCCACCACCTGCAGGCAGGCGATACAGTCAACCTTATCAACAACAGGGATGGCAGAACCCGTATCGCACGGCATTTCATGGTGGTTGCCTATCCCATTCCGCAGGGCTGTACCGCCACTTATTTTCCCGAAACCAACGTTCTCGTTCCCATCGGATGTGTGGCCGAAAAAAGCAATACCCCTGTTTCCAAGCTTGTCATCATAAAGGTGGAGAAGGAAGTTCATTCATAGAATTCACGATTGTCGGGTCTCTGGAAGAAGTCCCGGCTAAGACATTTTTTTTTACAAGTAAGGTAGTAGTGGAGTAGCAACTATTCGTCTTAGTCCTGTCTCATAAAGAGGAGAGGCTTTATAAGCAGAGCTTATTTTGTTTTATACATCAACAACCCAATAGCACGTAAAATCACATGTACTTCATCTTCCAAAAAACAAAACCAATTACCAGGAAACCAACTCCGGTAATAAAAGGTGGAGGTATGGATCCTTTAATGCCAAGCACCATCATAATTACTCCCAAAATCCCGAGCAGAATGGCAGCTACTGTAAATAAGTTTTTCTTTTCCATGGGGTAAGGTAGACATTAAACGGCTAAAAAGATAGGGAAACATCTATCCTATATCTGAAGGCAGGTATTTGTATCGACCTTCAGGTAAACGGTGATTGTACGTGAATATTCCATTTGCAAAAAGATTACAATATTCATAGTGACTAACAATGATCCTATTGAAAGCCCCTTCGCTTTTATATTACAAAAAATCCGCACTTAGAAAGTGCGGATTTTTTGTAGAATACAACATCATCGTTTTACGGCTCAAGCGCAAAAGCCGCCATGGCCGATGCATCATACGCATCGATATTGTTATTGCCATTAATGGTAAGTGCATTTACATGAACATGTTCGGCAAAGGCTGCCTTACCACCTGCATTGCATACGCCAAGCAGGGTAGGTGGCTTAAAGGTTTTTTTATACCTGCCGTTGGCATCGCGCAGGTATCCATTTACATGTCCTGCTACATCGCCTGAGGCATTCGATGCGGCACTCATAGGTGCATCGCTGCAGGTTCCTTTTTGTACAGTAAATTTAAAATCTGCATGGTTGTGCGGATGCATGGCTTTAAACGAAACTTCCAAATCGGCATTGGGGCTTCCATAATTTACAAAACCGCAACAGTCGGGCGATGCTTCCACCCCATTCAGTTTGATTTTGTAAACAGCCGCTTCACAGCGTTGGTTATTGATGCGCACTTTCATTTCGAAACCTTCTGAAACCGGAGATGCAGGGGCAGGAAGCACCTGCATTACATCGGGCGCCACAACACTTGGCGTAAAATTGGTTGCGTGTGGTACCTGATAAATGCTCTTGGGTGCATTGGTTACCTTAGCGCCTGTACTGTTGTAAAGTTCAAGCCTGAATTCATAGAGGCCATCCCCAGGCAGACTGTTGGTATCTAAACCCATACTATACGTATTCTGATCCCAAAAGGGACTGCTTTCCGGCACACCGAAAGGTGCCATGGCGGGGCTTGTAGGTGGAATACGGTACAGCCGGGGGGTTGCACCAACGGTTATTGGTCCAAGGGATACTGCCTTGCTGTCGAAATGCTTGATAAGTGTAATGGGATCAATGTATTCAAAGGTGTAGCTTTTGCTTACCGGGTTGGCAAGATCGGTAAAATCTGCATCGGTGGGATTGGCTATCAACACCTGCATATCTGCATTGTGTGTGCGGCAATATTTCCATTTGTAATAGGTAATTTGTGGCTTGGGCAGACCGCTGCTGAATTGCGTGATGAAATAAATAGAACTACCTAATGGATTGCCAAATGGATTTTTATAAGCACCGGCTACATTAAAGTCGGCCATTCCAATTCTTTCATAATTGATTGCCGGTGAATTTTGGCTTGGCTGCATAAGGGGTGTTTGCCTTATACGGCTTACACTTGTGCCATGACCAATGGTTTTAACCCATACCACTTCGCCGGGAAGTATTTGCTGACATCCCCAAAGCACCCTCGGGTCGGTAACGTTAATGGTAACTTCTTTTCCACAAACGTAATCCCAATAGGTATTGCACGGAATATTAGGCCGGTACACGGTTGTCCATACCCCATTGATCATCATTTCTACCCAAAAATATAAGTCGGGTTTGTCGCCACCTTCGAGGTAAAGAATGGTGGTATCAAATCGCCCGTTGAGATCAGTGTACACCACTGCGAGTTCGTCGCTATGGTACAGGTAAGGCCAAAACCATGGATGGTAACAAAAGTAGGGGTGCAATAATTTGAAATTGTCGAGCAGTGATTTGCGGATGGTTGCCACATTATTGGTCATCAGTTGGCGCTTAATATTATCGCCAATGGGCGGCAGTGCCTGTAGTGCACTTGCGGTAACTGTTTTTTCGCTAAAAGTATCAAATGCATTGCCCCTTAAACCAATGTTGAGTTTTGGCACAGCTATCGGGTTAAATACGGGTTTGCGGATGATGGGGCCAATAGGATCGGGAATCGGTATTGGAATACGAATCGGTATTTCGGGTTTAAGAATAATTTCAGGAATACGCGCTATTACATAATCGGGTATGTTGGGCAGCCAAAACCTTAACTGATCTATTTCGCAGATATGCACCCTTGCCCGGCAAAGGGGCTTATAGCCTGGGGCACCTAAAATATTAAACCATTTTTGTACCCGCCCGGTAACATTACAAAAGCGGAGTTTCCACCATTCAAAATAGGCTGATGGAATGGGTTTGATAATAATTTTTTCTTTTTCGAATTGAATAGTGGGTTCGTAGGCTCTTAATTTTATCAAGGCCTCCATACTCCTGATATTTTCTACCCCCGGCAATTCTTTGGGTACAATAAAAATACGAAGCTCTGATGGGGGTATGTCATAATCGTCGAACTGGGCCTTTCCGCCGCTTACATCCCGGCTACCCATCCATTTCCCGTTTCTTGAAAATGCGAATACTGTTAACTGCTTTTCACCGGTTTGCTGTTTTTCCACAGGTACCGGAATGGTGAATCCTTTGGCCATGACTATGGTTTTAATGAATAATACTCCAAAGTTCTAAAAAGGAATCCGCATTGTCAATACCCCAAATGGGTGAGTCGTTAAAAAAAGCCACTATTCAGTTTTATATCTAAGTACTACGCCCTTTTTTTCTTCCGGCTTGTGAAAGAAAGGAGGAATACCAACTGTTGGCAGCAAAAATGAAATCTAAGGTATAGGTGTTTTTAACTCATTCTCATTGCATTACCATAATAGTCAAAAGTCACCTGCTCATTTTGGCTTAAAATTTAAATGACCACCCTCGTTCAAATTATTGAAAGGGATAAGGTAAGATGGAATAATTTCCCCATTAAAATCAACAGTCATATCTCCCTGCAAATTTTGGGATAAAATAGAAAGTTCCTTTTTATTGCCAAGTTTCAGTTTGGCATTACTTACCTGTGGCACTCCTAATACAAATTCTCCATTTGCAGGATTAACCGGGTAAAAACCTAAGGTAGAAAAAATGTACCAAGCGCTCATTTGCCCGCAATCATCATTGCCAATTAATCCGTTCGGCGCATCCTTGTAAAACTGATTACAAATTTGTTGTATCAGTTCCCTGCTCTTTTGGGGAGCATTGGAAAATGCATACAGGTAGGCAACATGGTGGCTAGGTTCGTTGCCATGTGCATATTGTCCTATCATGGCTTCCTGACCAAGATGCTTGTTGGGATTAATCGACTTAATGGTAAAAAAGCTATCGAGTTGAGCCGTAAATTTGTCCTTGCCACCCAGCAACTGAATGATTCCTTCAACATCATATTGTGCGGGCGTCCAAAAGTATTGCCAGGCATTGGCTTCGGTATAATCGCCGGGATTGTTCATGGGCGATGTAGCCATTAATGGATCAAATGGTATTCGCCAATTGCCTTTGCTATCTTTTCCGCGCATTTGGCGCGTTGTAGTATCGTAAATCAGTTTGTAATAGGTAGCCCTTTTATAATATTTTTCAGCAATTTCTTTCTTACCCATTTTTTCTGCCATCAGCGCAATACAATAATCATCTACACCATGCTCTAATGTGCGTGAAACGGCCTCGTTATCCAAACTGTCGAAAGGATAATAGCCATACTTATTCAGGAGTGTCCAATTGCTGTTAATATGATTTTCGGTGGTAGTTTTTATCATTTGCGTTAAAGCTTCTTCTTCATTAAAACCTTTAAAGCCTTTTATATAAGCATCTGTTATAACGGGTATGGCATGGTTGCCAATCATGCAATAATTATCCTTTCCCCAAGCTGTCCAGATGGGTAAAAATCCTGCGGCTTTTGAATGTTCAATCATGGTATTTACAAAGCCATCCACTTTTTCCGGAGCAATAAGTGTGTATAGCGGGTGCGCTGCACGATAGGTATCCCAAAGCGATAGCGTAGAATAGTAAGCACCGCCTTTTGCCGTTCGAATGGAATCATCCGCACCACGGTATTTTCCATCTACATCACAAATATTGGATGGCTGAATAAAAAGCCGATACAGGCATGAATAAAATATATTCATTTGCGGCAAAGGGGCTTCTATTTCAATCCTGCTTAAATATTCATTCCAGGTTTCGCGTGCATGGTCAACAGTTGCATTAAAATTCCATCCAGGTAATTCTGAATCCAGGTTACTTTTTGCCCCTTCCACACTCACAGTTGATAAGGCAACTTTTGTTTGTAAAATATTTTCCGGAAGATCGAAATCCAATACATAACGCGGCGCAGCTTCTTTAGGTCGCTTTGGTAATTCTATATAATTTTTAATTGGCTTGTTGAAACGTATTATAAAATAGTATTTTTTCTCCACCCAGTTTTTTGTATGGCAATAGCCGGAAATAGTTTTATCGTCTTCTATTTTTACATCACTTTCCAACACAAGCGAATCAGTGAGAAACTTTAATCCATGCTGCAAATCCACCAACAGTTTTGCCTGCGTATCAGTATAGGTGTATTGGTGAAATGCAACTCTTTCCGTGCTTGTAAGTTCAGCTTTCACACGGTTGTTTAAAGTTACCGTGTAATATCCTGGTGAAGCCTTTTCGGATTGTTTATCATACCCGATGGCAAAGTTCTCCTGCGCTTCGCTGCCAATGGGTTGTAGTAATATATCGCCAAATTCACTAATACCTGCCCCATTTATTCTTGTTTGCGAAAAGCCCATAATAATTGAATCGCGGTATTGATAGCCGCTTGTATAATCCCACCCATTATCACGGTTATCAGGGCCGGGCTGAACCATACCAAAGGGCATGCAAGGCCCGGGAAAAGTATGGCCTGTACCATCAGTACCAATAAAAGGGTTTACATATTGCGTGTAATCTTTTGTAGGTTCGATTTGCTTACAGGAAGCCAAATGAAGTACAATTAAGATGATACTTATAGAACTGTTTTTCATACTTATTGCTTTACCTTAAAAGTTACCTGACGTAAAATGGTTTTGTACATAGGAACGAGGAATACAGGTTCTGTTTTACCTGATGGTTGTTGATTCATTTGGGTGGGAAAGAGTATTGGATAACCCAAATCGTTATTTTTTGAAAGGGTTACCGGAGCTTTATGGTATAAGAAAGAATGGGTGTCCAAGGGCCTGTAGACTTTTTCCTGAAAGCCATCCATTGTATATTTTTTTGTTACACTATCCATCCCTTTAATTTCCCTGCATAAAACAAGTGGCCCGAATTGAAAATATATATCCCCACTCAAAACTTTATGTGTGGTTACTTCTGTTTCAAAACTAAGGTTAAAACTATCTTTTTCATTCCATGATTTGCTAAATATCAGGTATCCATTTTGCTCAATAAATGGAATGGACGCTTTTGCCGATTTTACCCATACGGGTTTCACTACTTTAATAGTAAACTCTCCCGGTTTATCTGTTTGAACAGAAAACTGAAAATTATTTTCAAAAGGATAATTCGTTTCTTCTGTAATGGAAATGTTTCTGCCATCCAAATCAACAGAAACCTCGGAAGGCCCCAAAAGTGTGGCTACCAACCCATCTTTATCCTGCATCCACATGCTTTGTACATAATAAGGTAAAATGCGTCCTGCATTGGGTACGCAACAAACCGCAGCTTCTTTATGCACCGGTGAATACCGGTAACGGGTTTGATGTTTATCTGTCGTGTCGCCATGCTTGCCACCGGTTAGTATAAAAGCATTATCTGTTTTTAAATAGCAAATAGAACTTTCAGTAGGATGCGTAGCGCCCATGGCCGCATTGAATAAAATCTTCTCTGCCTTTGCCGCATATTTTGTATCCCCCGTTTTTTCAAGCAGGCTTATCCAACCGGCCATTCCTTCCTGAAGCGAACAAAATTCATACCCTGTTTCGGTTGCATCGCCCTTCCTGCCACCAATAAATTCATCTCCTGCAAGTGTGCCTGATGGAGTAGTGGTTCTGTCTATTTTTTTAAGAAAAAAATCAAGCGCTGTTTGGTACTCTTTTTTGCCCGAACCATAATATGCGGCAACCAACGGGCGTACATGCTCATAGGTGTGCACGCCATGGCCCATTAGTGCAAGCGAAGTATCCATCAGGTTTTTGTATTGTGCATCTTCATTCAATGATTGTTCCGAAAAATCTTTGTACAAAAATGCACAGTATTCGATGTATTTTTTTTCGCCAGTTAAAAAATACAAACGCTCCAATACATCAGTAAAAACCAGGCCATGCGTAAGCCCTCCTGCATTTGGGTTCTTTGAATAAAATGGATGTGAATCATTAATAGGATAGTTTTTCATGACATCATCTGTAGCCCTAACGAGGGCATTAAATACCTGCTTATCTTTTGTAAATTCATACCAGGCAAGCAGGGAACGGTATAAGGATGCTTTAGCCCATAATTCCCCATTTTCATCTTCAAAATGATAACGGAGATCTTTATCGTAAATGCCGATGTATCCGTCAGCATCCTGCGTAGCCAGCAAGCGGGTTATAATGGCTTCAGCTTTCGCAATCATTTGAGTATCGCTTGCAAGTATGGCAGATCGAACCAATCCATCGAGCCAGTTGCTTTGGGTTTCGCTGTTCCACCATAAAAACTGTGCCTGCCAATCTCCTGCATCCGAAATAGCACCAACATCTTTGTTCTTCACTTTTTTGCTTAGCCTGTCTTTTCCATAAATATCGTCTTTCAAAATAAGGTCAGGCGCAAGGCTGTCAAGGTGGCCGGTAAAGCCATTCAGGTTGCGTTGAATCTCCGTTAAAAGCCATCCCGTGGGTTGAATGCTTCCGAAGCGCAATGGCTGCATGGCTGGGGCAATGGCTACATTATTTGTAGCAGCCTCCTTTTCCTGCCCCTCTTTACAGCCAAACAAGGAAAGCACGCTTATCAAAATCAAATAATTTTTCATTGGATTATCATTTTGTTTTCAGATGATCTTTCAGGAACTGCATCATGTTAATATTGATATTCCATTGATTACCTAAAGGCTGTTGTGTATATGGCATGGCTGGCATATAAGGTGCCGGACCAAATTCGGGGGTAATGGTCAACGATTTTGCATTCTTTTTTAAGTGATGATCTACTATTTTTTGCCACCACTCCACATGCGTTTTTAAGGCGCTTTCCCATTCCGGCGCCATGGGATTGTTAACCTGTGCCGATTGGGAGAAACCTACTCTCGCATGCACATGCCCAACATGCGGAATGAGCTCTTCAATCAATGCTAGCTGATCTTCTAACAAACTTTCAGAAACCACACAAAAGTGACTGAAATCCGCTGCAAGTTGCATCTCTGGAAAATGCTTTAAATAGGGCAGTAAAGTAGCTAAATGAAAGGAAAATTTGCCACGATGTGTTTCATGCACAACGGAGATGCCACTCTTTACACTAAAGTTCATGGCCGCTTCAATGATTCGGCAATTGTCATCAAAACTAAAAAAGTCTTTACCGGTTTGGCTGTTGATAAATATAGGGTGCAGGGCTGAAAGTTCTATGAGACGTTTGAGCATTCGGGAGATATTTTCTGCAACCGTTTCTTTTTGTGAAGCAAGTACCATTTGAGCAACGATTGGCATGGGGATATTTTGAGCTTCTAACAGTTCCCGTTGCTTTATCAGCTTATTTATAAAGTATGGGTCATCAGGTAAATCAACTTCTAAGCCATCATAGGCCGCTTCCTTCGTTTTCGTTACAAAAGCTTCAGCGGATAATGGTGCCTGACCCCAATAAGTGCATAAATATTTTATTTCCATAATATTAATATTGGAAAATCACCGGATTAATCGGGCTATTGATTACTTCGCCAATGTTAGCACCGGGGCACCATATATCCCAATCCGCCTGCTGATTTTTATTTTCAGGGGCTTTTAGTTTCATGTCACTATCCATAAAAATTACCGTCATTACTTTCCGCATGTTGTCGGTTTGATTAGCTCCTGCACGATGAAAAACCCAACCTGAATGAAAGCTGATTTCACCAAGGTCGAAAGGTTCGGTAATATGGGTAAAGTCGGTCACCCTGAGACGCTGCTCCATTTTTACTTCACTTTCATCGCCAATTTCAAGTTCTCTTCCATCTGTAATTACATGGCTTCCCGCACTAAATTCAAGCGGTCCCATTTCCAAAGGTATTTCCTGTAGGGGAATCCATGCGGTTATGCATTTATCTGTTTGTAGTGGCCAATAGAATTGGTCGGCATGCCATGGAGTAATGCCACCTCCTGCTTCCTTAAAAAGTGCCTGATCGTGGTATAGTCTTACGCCGGAGCATTCCATAAGATCCGTTGCAATTTGTCCAAGCCTTTTACTTAATATCAGCTCCTTAATTCGGTCATCTTCAAGCCAAAGATTGAATAATTGAAGAAAGGCTTTTCCATAGGTGGTCCGTTCTTCCATGGAGCGGGTTTCCTTGTTCATCTGAATCACTTTTTCTGAAATGATTTCATTAAAAAATGCAATTACTTCTGCCGTAAATACCTGCTTTAATTTAATGAAGCGGTTTTGTTGGTAAAAGGAAACCTGCTCATTGGTTAATGTATATGGCTCCCATAAAAATTCGGAAATGCTCTTTGGTATCTGTTGCATAGACAAACAATTTTTTGTAAAGGTGGGGCAGGATTGGTACCAAAACCAATACAATATAATCGAAGAATAATACAATAAGGACAAATATTATTCCTATTTTGTGAAAAATGCTGTAATCTATGCGTCCAAAGTTGGAGAAATTGGAAAATGGTGTCGAAAAGCGTTCATTTTCCTGTTATAAGGTTAGCGTTCCATATTTCGAATTTTACTGGCATTTTCATCCGGAATACGAGCTAACACTTATCTTAAATGGCAAAGGGAACAGGATAGTAGGCAATAACATGGAATCCTTTGAAAGCGGTGATTTTGTGCTATTAGGTCCTAATTTGTCCCATGTATGGGTAAGTGATGAAAAGGAAGTAGGTCCTTGTGAAGCGCTCGTTATACAGTTTCCCGAAGCCTTTTTGGAAAACCTGTTGCGGTTTCCCGAATGGAATGGTTTACACCATTTGCAAGGCAAAGCAGGCAAGGGATTATCCTATGCAAATCTCTCCGAAAATGAATGTAAGCAACTAAGAGATAAAATGAAGGATCTTGTAGAATCAAACTTGCTTTCCAGTCTTATTGAATTATTATGTCAGCTTTGTACAAAAGAAGGCATTTCCCTTTCCACGGATGCTTTTTCTTCTCAGAAACCATTAAAGGATTCCACGCGGTTACACGCAGTATTGCAATTTATTCAGATGCATTATTTACAGCCTGTTACGCTTAAAAATGTAGCAGCATGGATACATTTGTCCGAAAGTGCCTTTTCTAAATTCTTCCGTAGAGAGATGGGCAAGCCATATACATCGTATTTGAACGAACTCAGAATTGCACATGCGAGCCGGCTATTAATTGAAACGGATCACTCCATAAGTAGTATTGCGCATGCATCGGGATTTGAAAACCTGAGTTATTTTAATCGGGTTTTTTTGCAACAGAAAAATATAACGCCAAAAGCATTTAGGAAAGTAAAGAAAGGGAAATGGGAAACCGGCATTGCAAATTGATTTTTATAATTATTTAATAATCTGAAAATAAATCGTAATGCACAAACGGCGGCAGGAATGGCATGGCAGTTTTATGTAGCCTTAAAAAAAGGGGAAAGAGGAATTGAAAAACCTCTGGCTCCCTAGATAAATGGAACGGTAATATTTTTAGTGATAACCATGTATTTATTGGATGCCAAATGGGAAATCCTTTTACGCCCTAATGCGGTTAAGCAGGTAGATGCATGGGTGGATTGGTATTTGGTAAAGGGGAATAAGAAATGATAGGAATTGGCAAAAAAAGTATGATTCTTTTTTCAGCTTTCATTGCATTTTATTTCTATTTAAAATTCAGGGAGTTTGATCATGTTGCCCTGTATGTAGCAAATGTGATTTGCACCAACTATCAGGTAAGCGGTGATTGTATGAGAATATTCCATTTTCAAAAAAAATAATATATTCCTGCATATTAGGTATATAGCACCCCAAATTGCAGGGATAATTAGGATTTATTACTGCAAATTAGGGAATTATAGATATATTTGCAGTAATAAGCATTTTATGATATTTGATCGGATTTATGATAAAAGGTTACAATTTTTACTTGCAAATTTCCCTTGTGTTGCTATTGTTGGGCCAAGGCAAGTAGGGAAAACAACGCTTGTACGTAAAATTTCTGAATCGTCTGATAAACCTGCTATTTACCTTGACCTTGAATCGGATGAAGATATTGTGAAACTCCAAGCGGCGGAGCTTTACTTTTTACAGCGTCAGGATCACCTCATTATTATTGATGAAATACAGCGGAATCCTTCCCTTTTTTCTTTGCTTCGTTCTTCCATTGACCGCAAAAGAGAACCGGGAAGATTCTTATTATTAGGCTCTGCTTCTCCAGAATTAATGATGAAAAGTTCAGAATCACTAGCTGGCAGAATCGCATATTTAGAAATACACCCTTTTTGCTATAGTGAAGTACAGTCATCTGTTTCAATTGACGAGCTATGGCTGAGAGGCGGATTTCCTGAAGCCCTTTTAGCCAAATCGGATGCTTTGAGTTATGAAATAAGATCGCAGTTTATTAAAACTTATATGGAACGCGAAATGGCATTACTGGGTTTGAATACATCGCCTTCTCGTTTAAGCCAATTATTACGCATGATTGCCCATTTACAGGCGCAAACACTCAATATTTCTCAATTATCCAGTTCTATGCGTATTGATACCAAAACACTGGTTCGATATCTTGATTATCTGGAGTATGCATTCTTAATCCGCCGGCTCGAATCGTTCCATACAAATACTGGGAAACGACTTATAAAGTCTCCAAAAATTTTCATTCGGGATACCGGGGTTATGCATTCCCTTTCTGGAATAGAAACAAAGGAGGACCTTGATGGATATCCGGCGAAAGGGGCATCGTGGGAGAGCTTTGTTGTTCAACAAATTATGGCTAGACTAAATGCGCAGGTTTCTGCCTGCTATTATCGAACCCAGGATGGAACAGAACTGGATCTGGTGCTTTCCAAAGGGATGCGGCCTCTCGTTGGGATAGAAATAAAATTAGGCAATGCACCAAAAATTACAAAGGGTACTACTTTGGCGGCCAATGATCTGGGTAATATTCCTATTTATGTTGTTACCCATTCTGTAGGGGAAGATTATCAACATAACGAATGGATTACAATTACTTCTTTTGAAAGAATTTTTTTTTATCTTGAAAAGCACAAATTGTTACAATATTAAAATATTCATAGTTTCCAAACGCTGGACTTAGTCATTTACTTAGTTGATGTTTCCCTCGTCTCAGCTTTGTATTCCGAAGGGGACAGAACATGTCAGGCCATTTTTCCTTCCTTAATCTTATTGTACAATGTATGCCTATCCGTAGCTTGTTTAACGATTGCCAGTATAGATTCTCTTGATTCAAAAGCCAATTATCCTGCATATTCAGGAGTCCTATCCCCAAATTAAAGGAATAAAATGTATTTATCCCTGCATATACAGGAATTTATTCCTTCATTTCCTTCGTTCCAGATCGGCACCTTCAGCTACAGGTTGGTGCTTGCGTGCCGATAGCGAGGGACCACTAAAGACCTGAACACACACCCATACCTATTGGTTGGTGCCTGCCTGCCGAGCGAGCAAATCCTTCACCGACCTGATCCCCAAACCCCAAAACCCGCCTCAACCTGTCGATAGAACAGGTCACCACCGAGACCTTTAGCCAAAAAAAAGCCCCGGCTGCATCTGCAACCGGGACTGTATTATTTTTCCTTGAGAAATCCTCCGACCAAACGGTGTATAAACCCAAGAAACTTAATCTTCTGACTTACTCTTACCCTTGCTCTTGGCAATGATTTCTTCTGCTACGCCAGTAGGAGCAGGCGCATAATGGCTGAACTCCATGGTGCTTGTAGCACGACCAGAACTCAATGAACGCAACTGAGTAACATACCCGAACATTTCGCTCAGTGGCACTTTGGCCTTAATTACCTGTGCATTGTTGCGGCTATCCATACCTTCGAGCATTCCCCTACGACGGTTCAGGTCACCGGTTACATCACCCATGTACTGATCAGGAGTAATAACTTCCACCTTCATAATAGGCTCCAGCAACTGTGGCTTGGCTTTGCGGCCAGCTTCACGGTAGCCACCTTTAGCGCAAAGTTCGAAGGACATAGAATCGGAGTCAACCGCGTGGAAGCTACCATCATATACCCGAACTTTCATGTTTACCAAAGGATAAGCTGCCAGTACACCAGTTCCCATGGAGGTTTCAAATCCTTTAGAAATAGCCGGTACAAATTCACGGGGAATGCTGCCACCAAACAAATCGTTTACAAACTGGAAAGACTTGTCGGGGTTTTCTTTTTGCCATTCTATATCCACAGGACCAAGGTCAAATTGAATGTCGGCAAATTTACCACGACCACCGGTCTGCTTTTTCAGAACCTCACGGTGCTGAACAGTTTGGGTAAAGGCTTCTTTATAGGCAACCATCGGCGCGCCCTGATTTACTTCTACTTTAAATTCACGACGCATCCGGTCGATGATGATTTCCAGGTGCAGTTCACCCATGCCACGCAGGATTGTCTGACCGGTATCTTCATCGGTATTTACCCGAAGGGTAGGATCTTCTTCTACCAGCTTGGCGATGGCCATACCCATTTTATCCACGTCAACCTGCGTTTTAGGTTCTACGGCAATCGCAATTACCGGTTCGGGGATAAACATATTCTCCAATGCAATCGGATGTGCTTCATCACAAAGGGTATCTCCGGTTTTAATATCTTTAAAACCAACCGCGGCACCAATATCACCAGCTTCGATAAAGTCAACCGGGTTCTGCTTGTTGGCAAACATTTTCATGATCCGGCTGATTCGCTCTTTCTTGCCAGAACGTACGTTTAGTACATAGCTACCGGCATCAAGGTGTCCGCTATAGCACCGGAAGAAGGCGAGACGACCTACGAAAGGATCGGTCATAATTTTGAATGCCAAAGCTGCAAAAGGTGCCTTTGCTGATGCCGGTCGGCTGATTTGTTCTCCGTTGTCGGGATTCAGACCCACAGTATCTGGTATATCAACCGGACTTGGCAGGTAACGACAAACCGCATCAAGAGCAGTTTGAACGCCTTTATTTTTAAAGGAAGAGCCACACATCATGGGCACAATGCTAAGATCAATGGTTGCTTTCCTGATTGCTTCATGAATTTCATCTTCGGTAATGGTATCCGGATCATCAAAGAATTTCTCCATCAGGTCATCGTCGTATTCTGCAACAGATTCTACCAGTTTCGCACGCCACATTTCTGCTTCTTCCTGCATATCTGCCGGAATATCAATCAGTTCATAAGTCATGCCTTCCGTAACCGTATCCCAGATAATACCTTTCATACGAATCAGGTCAACCACCCCTTTGAAATCATCTTCAGCACCAATTGGTAACTGCAGCGGCACAGCATTGCTGCCCAGCATTTCCCGAACCTGCTTTACCACCATCAGGAAATCAGCACCAGAACGGTCCATTTTGTTTACAAAACCAATACGGGGTACACCGTAACGGTTTGCCTGACGCCATACGGTTTCAGACTGTGGTTCTACGCCATCTACAGCCGAAAAAAGTGCGATCAGACCATCGAGTACACGCAGCGAGCGCTCCACTTCTACGGTGAAATCCACGTGTCCCGGGGTATCAATAATGTTGAAAGAATACTCTTTGGTGTCATTTATAGCCACCCCTTTGTCGGTGGGGAAATTCCACTTGCAGCTTACTGCTGCAGAGGTAATGGTGATTCCTCTCTCTTTTTCCTGCTCCATCCAATCGGTGGTTGCAGCACCGTCGTGTACTTCACCAATACGGTGAATCATTCCGGTGTAACGCAAAATGCGCTCGGTTGTGGTGGTCTTGCCCGCATCAATGTGTGCTGCAATGCCAAAATTTCTTTGATACTTCAGGTCGGCCATAACGATTTATGTTGGTAATAATAATTTACAAAAAAAGCCAAAACAGGAGAAAACCTCTGTTTTTTAGGGCGCAAAGGTACAAGATTGCAGTATACAATCTGCAAATAGCAATAAAGAAAATGCAAAAGCGTAAAAAAATCCTTTACAGCGTTATTTTAAGCGGCAGAAGAACGGGTCGCTTTGCCAGTTTCAAGCAACCGGTAAGCCCCGAAAAGAACTGTGCTGAAAACGCCCATTGTCATCAAGGAATATCCATAAAATGGCAATCCGTCTGCATAGCATTGTACCAGTCCGGCAAAGGTTTTGGAGCGATGATAACCACCTCCACTTACCCAAACAGCAAAGTTGGAAAGCAAAAAGAATAGGGTAGGAGCGGCTATTGCACCAGTTACAATACTGGCAAGTCGTTTTCTATTTACAAAAAAACCAACAACAACAAGGGAGCCGATAAAAGCATAATTAAGCAATTGACCCACATAAAAACCTGGGTAAGGAGATTGACCGGATACATAAAGAATCTGCATCAGGGCGTCACTAAGCAGCATGCTGAAGATGGGTAAGGCAAAAGCCCATTTCCGATCGCGGATGATGCTACCGGCAAATAGTGCCATGGCCAGTTGAGGTCCTCCGAGCCATATGGGGCGGGATTCAAATGGCAATGCTCTGTAAAGGGCACTGATAACAATCATGAGTATAAAAACGGTGAGAAGTTGGCTGTTGCGTTTCATGGATATCCTTAATACTTTTGTGCAAAGAAAAGGCAAAGCAGACGAAATGGGGGCATTCCCATGTAATAATTAATCTTTTGTGGGTAAGAAACCTTCCACAAATGTGTAAAAACAAGGGTTTTCACTATTTTTTTTAGTTCGTTTTTGAAATTAATTATCCTGATTTACTATGGCAGAACATAATGATACGGGTAGAACTGGCGAAATGCTTGCTGCGGCTTATCTCGAGGCAAGAGGTCTTTTGCTGCTCCATACCAACTGGAGATCGGGTCGCTTAGAAATTGATCTCGTGATGTCTGAAAAAGATACCCTTCACTTTGTTGAGGTAAAAACAGCCACAGGTAAAAATCCGGGTTTCCCCGAAAGACGGGTGAATGCAGCTAAAATGCAAAAACTGCGTCGGGGGGCTGAGGCTTTCCTTGAGGCTTTTCCTCAATGGAAATTCATTCAGTTTGATATTCTCAGTGTGGTGATGCACGATGGCGGGCAGGAGGATTTTTTTTTAATTGAAGATATAGGTTGATCTGCGCGTCATAAAATTTTCAGGTGTGATGATATTTCTCACCCCTAATGATGGTGCAGGCCCGGTAAACCTGTTCGGTAAGCATCAAACGGACCAATTGATGCGGAAATACCAGTTTCGATAACTGCCACACCATATCAGATCTTTGCCGTAGCTCCTCGTTAACTCCAAAAGCACCCCCAATTACAAAATGAATTTTTCGGGCACCATTCACTGCCCGCTCTTCCATCAAAGCCGCAAGGGCCGGAGAATCAATCATTTTGCCCCGTTCGTCAAGCAAAATAACATAGTCTACCGGATCGAGCGTATCCATAAGCGTTTTGCTTTCTGTGTTTCTAAGTGTATTTTCATCCATAGCCGCCGCTTGTTTAGGAGGAGCAATAATTTTCCATTCGCAGCTATAATATCGGGAAATGCGGCTGCAAAACTGCTCAATCCCTTCTTTTACATAAGACTCGTGTTTACCCCCTACCGACCAGAATATTAACTTCATCCGGCTAATGTAATAACTTCTTCAGAACTTAATACATTGCTATTTTTTCATCAGGATTATGGTTGGGCAAGGGCAAACTATTACATTCGCATCTTTATTAATAAAAAAGAAGCATGAAGCAGACGCAATCAATCGCTATTGGAATACTTGGTGTGGCCGTTATAGCCTTATTTATTTTACATTTTACAGGCGGTTCAAAAAAGTCGTCAGACAACCCTGCCAAAATGAATGCTTCGGGAGCCGTGCTTTCAGACAAGGCAGGAAGGATTGCCTATTTCGAAATGGATTCTATTGAAAGAAACTATGAATACATCAAGGAAATTCAGGGGAAACTGAAATCCAGGGAACAGGCTATAACCAACGAATTGCAAAGTGTCCGAAACGGTTATATGGCTCGCATACAGCAGCTCCAGCAAAAAGCGCCTTCCATGAGCCAGACGGAAGGAGAGGCTGCACAAGCTGAAATCAATCAAATGGAGCGCAATGCGCAACAAAAAGAAGCCAAGCTTGGTCAGGATCTGCAGGAGCAACAGTTTAAAATGATGCAGGATATCAATAAAAAAATTGAAGAATACCTGACTGATTTTAATAAGGAAAATAAATTCACTTACATCATTAGCCGTCAATCAGGCGACTTTATTTATTTCCGTGATACGACAATGAATATCACCAACGACCTTATTAAAGGATTGAATGAACAATACAATAAAGATAAAAGTTCTAAATCTTCAAAGAAGGAAGAAGAGTAAAAGATTTATTCTTTTTGAATTTAATAGCATTAGAGGTCCTGCCGACACATCCATTCCTACTTAGGGGCGTTTGTTTTCGGCCGGATTTTTTTTGCGGATTATGAAGAGTGCTTCTTCGTTTTTTGTGCCAAACAGTTGGTCAAAATCCTTCCGGTAACTGATGCTCGCCCCCGCCCGGTTTCTGCGCCCAACAATATCAAGGTTATCTCTTTTAAAAATAATTGCCCGCAGCCTGCGGTTTGAGGTTAGAATAAATTCAACACTTACATCAGGCAAAAACTGAAACCCGGTAGCTGCTGTATTCCGCACATTCAAATCGAAATCACTACCAAGATTTACCATCACCCGGTTATTGAAATAAGACTTATTGAGGTTGAAATTTACATTCACCCGGTCGTATTGATTAAATGCATTTACGTTGCCAAGGGTCTGACTGCTGCTATAAAAATTAGTGCTCAGATCTACTGTAAGGCTTTGGTCGCGGGTTATATCATGGATAATACCCGTAAGGATTTTACCCATTTCGCGGCTTACCAGTTCGCTAATGGTATTTACCGCAAGGTCGGCACCAGGATTGCGTTGACTGCCACCTTGCTGCAAAGGAGCAAAGGAACGGAAAACAATCAGGTAGGTAACCTGCCGCAGTTTTTCACTTTCATCCGTGCGGATGCGCTGCAACATACTTAGTGCACTTACATTATTGCGCATTACACTGCCGGGAGGGAATTCTATATCAGATTCAATATTGGGTTTGCTAAGCGGGCCGGTGAGTTTGGCATTTACATACACGTCGCCCTTATAACTTCTGGCATTCTGATCAAGGATGCTGTTGCTGCCTTCATTTGAGATGAGATCCCGCAGACTTACCTCTTTTGCAACATAAGTAGCAGTTACATTCAGATTGGCTTCGTAGGGGTCGCCGTTCCATTCTATATAGCTATTGCCATCACCCGTAAGAATAAAAGGTTTGCGGATAAAAGACTGAAAAGTATAATTATAGCTTCCTTTTTCTATTATATATCGTCCCCGCATCAGGGTGGGTTCAGCACTCCCGGATTTGATAAATAAATTTCCGGTTCCTGTTGCAGAAATAATATCCCCGGTCAGACCATCGAGAATTACATCCACCCTGGCAAGGGGGTTTGCGGTTAGTTCTATTTCTATATGGAAATTGGAGGTACTTGTATCTACCAACGCTTCCACTTCCTGCCCATATTCCCGGAAAACAATAAAGTCAGCTTCCCCGGTGGTTTTGCTTTCTGTATCGGCAATCGATATTGCTGATGAATCGGTAGGCGTAGCAGTCATCCGCATCTGCAGGTTGCTCAGCGGACCATTCAGGTTGAAGGTGGCTTTGGCTACTGCATTGCCATAAAAAAGGTCATTATCTTTAGCTTGCGTATTCAGCACCTGCATCCCCTCGGTTCGTATCCGCATATTAAAACTCAGGCTATCGAAAAAGCGATGGTAAAAACGACCTTCTACTTTTCCGGTCCGCCCTTTTTGATCTTTTACAGTCAGGGATCCAAAATCTATATAATTGTCTCCTAGTTCCACCATTGCTGAATCAATGGTATAGCGGCATTGAGTATATTCTACCAACATACTCGCATCTTTCAGGGCAAGTGTGCCAATTAGCGCAGGAGCTTCCAGCTTACCCCGGATAGCAAGTTCGCCGCTTACATATCCATCTACATCATCAAATACATCAGTGAGGTATTGCCGTAAAAAACGAATCCTTTCTGATCGCAGTTGTATCCGGCTATCTATCTGGTTTACTATCTCTTTATTAAAATTGATTTTTACTTCGCCATCTAATTCGGACCCGGCATTGTGGCTGTTTACAAAAGCCAGTAAAGAATTGGTCTGCCGGTTGTAGCTACCATTAATTGCTACAACTCCGATGGAGTCGTCATTGAGCCTGAATTGCGACAAGCTCAGGTCGTTGTTGATCTGGTAATTTCCCATTGGATCGAGAACAGTAACCTTTCCGCTTACCAGCCCTTCCAGTCTTGGTTCTGTCATCAGGTATGGTAGCCAGTCTCCCATATTCACTTTGTCCACGTCAATATACACATTGTTCCAGTTGCCTTCGGAGGAAGGTCTTGTATGTAATTTAATAGACTGATTCTCTTGGTCAATACGTAGTCCGTTTGAGATGAGAAAGCCATCTTTAATGACAATATCTCCTCCTTTTTCAATCGTCCATTTTTTATTGTTTCCAATAAAGGAGGACTCATTAAACCGGATTTCAGCTCCTGTAGGCTGTGAAAATATATTGGCGTCAATGGAGGCGTTCCCCAAGGGCCCCGATGTAGTAGTAGTGACCCGCAGGTGGGTAGAATCCCGCTCGGTATCAATGGTTAGTTCAGCATTGGGAAAAGCTATTTTATCGGTCAGTTGCAGGTTACCCACCGAGCCAAATACACTCAGGTTTTCAAGCGAACCATTGGCCCGGAGCGAAATGTTGGAAAAAGTTGATTGCCCGTATCCGAATTTTGGCACATCGGCTTCGGCGGCAAGATGATACGTTTCTGTATTTATAGACCCGAGGATATGAGCAAAATTACCTCCGGAAATATTAGGGTCTAATAGTTTGAGAAAAGGTTCCACTTCCCCGGTTTTTATTTCCACCGAAAAACTCTGATTGCTTGCCAGCGTGTCGGGTGCTTTAATAAGCGTAGGATAATATTGGTGTACAAAAAGCTGAATGCTATTTTTCAAGCTGCTCAGATTGAACTTGCCTTCTATATTGGCTAGTGCTTCGTTGGTTTTAATCCGCAATCTTTTATTGGTACTGTCTATTTGTTCAGACTCTACAAGCAGAGAATCAAAGCTAAAAGGTTTGCGGCCGGCAGTTATGCTTGCATTGTAAAAACGGGCATAGCCTAAAAACTGATCAATAGTATTGCCACGAAAATCCACATCAATATTTCCACTAAAAAACAGGCTGTCCTTGCTGATGCCGAGGTTTCTGAAATCGGCAAAAAGAATTTCACCCCGGGCATTATAACGCTGCAGGGTTTCATTAAAATCAAGTAGCGTGGTCAGACTCCCATTCAGGTTTATATCATTGATACTGAGTTGTGCTTCGAGTTTATTTTCGATAAATGTACCGTTTACCTGGATATTGGAATAAGGGTATCCGGAATAAGTAATTTCTGTTAGCGACCCGGAAAGTTCCACGAGGTTGCTGCTGCTGAATCCATTGCTCGAAATAGTCCCCTTAAAATCCAGATTGCCTAATTTGGGTACGCCAAAAAGATAGCCTCCATCCAGTTTTGCTTTCAGAATATTGGCGGTATATCCTTTATTATCCCCCAGTAGTTTCATGGTGAGTTCTGTATCAAAGTCACCTGCTTTGGTTTTAAAGGCTCCTTTTGATCTGAAATCATAGGGTGTTCCTGAAAAAGTACCGGCAAATTTCACAAGATCGAGTTTGCCGGCTGGAGTGGCCAGTAAATCATTGATTTCCGGTGCCCAAATTATCAGGTCTCTTAGATCGACCACCGTTTGATTTGTAGAAAAATCAATCCGCGTTTTTTCAATATCAATTAACCCCTTCATTTTATAGGTTCCAGTCACCCGGCTTCTACCGGTTTGCAGGTCTACATTTTTTACCAGGAAATCGCTTACTGTACCTCGTGCATCGCCAGATAGTATCCCTTTTTGGGGATTTTTTTTCAGTTCGGGGGCAAATATGGCAATGTCTTCTATGCTGACGAGGGATTTCCATAAGTGGGCTTCTATCTGTACGCTATCGATAAAATATTCCATTTTTTCGAAGGACGGGTATCGCATGGCATAGTATGGACCTACCCGGCTTTGATTGGTTTCGAGATCTAATTCAGCAAACTCCATTTCCTGTGGAGTCATTTTAAAAAGGGTCTGCAATCTTTTTATTTTGATCCCGCTTCTTTCGCTTGCTTTAATGTCGGCTTTGGCTGTTATGGTATCTCCAAGCAATTGTACGTTTTGCAATGTTCCGCTAAGTCCGTCAATAATAATGTCCCGCTCATCAAAGATGCCGGGTTCAGAAGGGCGTTTTCTCCGGTTAAAAAATTGCAGGGCGCCTTCGCTGATTGATATTTCTTTGACATTGATTACCAGTGTTTGGGCTACGGATGGAGGCTTCGGCAAAAGGTCTATGGAATCTATTCGGTTCCGGTAGGCAGTAGAATCAGCCTTTGACCACAGCCCATACGTTTTAAACTCCCGGAAATACGGTTTTTCGAGGTTTACTTTATCCAATTCCATCATTCCGCCTGATAAATCCGCGTGGCGGCTATAAACCTGTATCCGGTCTGCTCCGCCAAACTGGTTCTTTCCCCGCCACAAATCCAGTTGTTCATAGCGTATATTTTCTATTTCCACCCGGTCGAGCCGCCAATGTAGCCCTGTATTACCCGAAGATTGTTTTATATTATCATTACCAGTGCCAAACAAAAAAGCATCGCTCCAGATACTATCGGTACGTGCGCTTCGGTAATAAAAATTCTTTAGCCCAATATAGGTAATGGTAACAGGGTCCTGCGTAAAAAACCAATCGGTAATGGCTAGTTTAAGGCTGCCTGCATAGGCAAGCGTATCTTTTTTTTGATCTTTAATCAGAAGTCCTTTAAGCGAAAAGCGGTTAAGAATGCCAATTTGAACCGCATCCACCTGAACCTCTGTTTTCAAAATTCGTCCCAGCCGATTGGCAGCCTGCCGGGCCAGTTTATTCTGAAAAAAAGGCAATTGCAGTAAAATCCACAAAATAAGTAATAAACTCAGCACGATTGCCAGGAAATTACCAGATATGCGGAATAGTTTCTTCAAGAGAAAAGAGACCCTTTTTTGAGTGATAAAATTGAGGGCAAAGGTAAGCTATGGCATTACTTTGGTACCGGATAAGTTAACCGCAGCCGGTGGAAAAGCCGGATTTACCAACCTTTTGACAAATGCTGTTCAGCATAATCAGTCAATAGGGATTCGGAACGTATTTTCGGGCATAAAAAAACCCCGGGTTTTAACCGGGGTTGAAATGCACTTACTACTTCGGTGACACCAGATGTCGGGAACGATATATGGGAAGCCGGAAGAATGCAATGACTTAATTCCTGCTGCGTCCACCGCCGCCGTAGCCGCCGCCACCACCGTAGTTTCCGCCGCCGCCACCACCGTAGCCGCCGCCTCCACCACGATTGCCGCCGCCGCCACCGCCACCGCGGTAACCGCCTCCACCACCTTGAGGACGCTCTTCTCTTGGTCTTGCCTCATTAACGCTGATCGAACGACCTTTAAGGTCTTGTCCGTTCAAAGCAGAAATAGCCGCGTTGGCTTCTGTATCGTTAGGCATTTCCACAAAAGCAAAGCCTTTGCTGCGGTTGGTCATTTTGTCTTTAACAATTTTGCAAGACGCGACCTCACCGTAGGCCTCAAATGTGTCCTGGAGTTCATTGTCTGTAATGCTCCAGCTCAGGTTTCCAATGTACAAATTCATAATAACAAATTACTAATAAGTTACGAAGATGTGGGATAAATTTGGTTCACGCAAATATTATATCAATTTTCACACAATTTCTTCCAACAATTTTCAAAATGAATACTTCCCCGGTTTACGACTTATTCTATTTAATCAGGATTTCCCTCCTTTTATTTTTTTTAAACATAAATTTCTACCCCATATATGTCCGAAATACGTGTACCTTCCTTACTTTTGCGGCCAATTTCAGACACAGAGATAAAAATAAGTTTATAATATGGCCAATGTTGGTAAGATCAAACAGATTATCGGTGCCGTTATCGACGTGCAATTCGACGGTAAAAGTCAGCTACCCGAAATTTATAATGCCCTGGAGGTAGTACGCCCCAATGGGGATGTTCTTGTACTTGAGGCGCAGCAGCACCTCGGTGAAGACAGCGTTCGTACCATCGCCATGGACGGAACAGAAGGTTTGGTAAGAGGTATGATTGTTACCGACACCGGTAAAGCGATTGCCATGCCTACAGGCGATGCTATTAATGGTCGCCTGTTCAATGTAACCGGTGATCCAATTGATGGACTGCCTCCCGTTGACAAAACAAATTCCCGCCCGATTCACGCCAAACCGCCTGCATTTGAGAATCTGAGCACTGCTACCGAAATACTTTTTACCGGAATTAAAGTAATCGACCTGATTGAACCCTATGCAAAGGGTGGTAAAATTGGTCTTTTCGGTGGTGCAGGTGTAGGTAAAACCGTATTGATTCAGGAATTGATTAACAATATTGCCAAGGGTTACGGCGGTATGTCGGTTTTTGCCGGCGTAGGTGAGCGTACCCGTGAGGGAAATGACCTGCTCCGTGAAATGATCGAAGCTGGCATTATGAATTATGGGGAAGCTTTCAAGCATAGCATGGAAGAAGGCGGCTGGGATCTGGAAAAAGTAGATATGGAAGGGCTAAAGGATTCTAAAGCTACTTTTGTATTCGGACAGATGAATGAACCTCCAGGTGCCCGTGCCCGTGTAGCACTCAGCGGATTGACTATTGCTGAATATTTCCGTGATGGTGATGGACAAGGCAAAGGAAAAGACATTCTTTTCTTTGTAGACAATATCTTCCGTTTTACCCAGGCAGGTTCCGAAGTATCGGCCTTGTTGGGTCGGATGCCTTCCGCGGTAGGTTATCAGCCTACGTTGGCTACCGAAATGGGATTGATGCAGGAAAGAATTACTTCAACCAAAAATGGTTCTATTACTTCGGTGCAGGCCGTGTATGTACCAGCGGATGACTTGACTGACCCCGCTCCGGCTACAACTTTTGCCCACCTTGATGCCACCACCGTTTTGAGTCGTAAAATTGCTGACCTTGGTATTTATCCTGCGGTGGATCCATTGGACAGTACAAGCCGGATTCTTTCTCCAGGTATTGTGGGCGATGCACACTATGATTGTGCTAACCGTGTAAAACTTACTTTGCAGCGCTACAAGGAACTGCAAGACATCATTGCTATTCTTGGTTTGGATGAATTGAGCGACGAAGACAAACTTACTGTATCACGTGCCCGTCGGGTGCAGCGTTTCCTTAGTCAGCCTTTCCATGTGGCCGAGCAGTTTACCGGTCTGAAAGGGGTGTTTGTAGACATTCAGGATACTATCCGCGGCTTTAATGCCATTATGGACGGTGAAGTGGATGAATATCCTGAAGCAGCGTTCAATCTTGTAGGTACACTGGAAGATGCCATGGAGAAGGGAAAGAAAATGATCGAACAGGCCCAGGGATAATTTAATCTGGTTTTCATATAACCGGAATCCCCAAAGGGTTTCCGATCAATCAAATAGGAATGCATTTAGAAATTCTAACGCCGGAAAAAAAGTTCTTCAGTGCCGAAGTGTACGGGGTACAATTACCCGGTATTTCTGGTAAGTTTGAAGTACTCGACAAGCATGCACCCATTGTAAGTGCTTTAGGAAAAGGGGTACTCAAGGTTTTGAAAGATAAGACCGCTACTCAAAACTTCGCCATTTCTGGAGGGTTTGTGGAAGTGATTGACAATACGGTTACCGTATTGGCGGAGTCCGCTTCTGAAGCCTGATTTTTTCCGCTAAATATTTTAAAGAAGGGGTTATCTCATAAATAAATGAGGTAACCCCTTCTTTTATATAGCAGGTTTTCAAGGCGTATAGGCTGCACTATTTACGAGTCTCACAAAACTGTTACCAAAGTCACCATCACGTCCTAAAAATAAGTACCTCAGTGCCCATTACAAATCAATCATTCTCACCTCTATCACCACATTGCGGTTACGGCCTTTATCATCGGTGCAGGATATTTTTTGCCGCCCGGCATCTGGCATAAAAAATATTTTTTGGCGGGCAGGCGTACTCTTGTAAAAACGATCATTGATATACCAATACACCATCGCTACATCTGCAGCTGGCTGACATTCCAGCGCAATGGGTTCCGGGTGTTGCTTGCTTAAAAAGTATTCCGATTGATGTTTTGGGGATTTGATCAGCGGGCCTTTTTCGCCCCAAACTTGTGTACAACCGGGGTTATGGGTAGGGATGGTGGTTTTTAAGGCCTGATGCTGTTCCATAAAGGCCTGCACTTCTTCCGGGAAAACAGCAAACCATTTTTTGCGGTATCCTGCCGGTGGCTGGCAATAAACACAATAACTGATGCTTTCGTCAGGAGAAACGGATATTTCTTTTTGATGTTCACAAATGGCGCCCGGGCTCACCAATGGAATAAAATAATCCATCACTATCTGCTCGCATTGGGGCCCGGGAGTCAGACCGCTTTCTGTGCAAACCATTCGTTGTTCAAGGTGGGCAGACGGGGTGTACCATTGTGTATGGCTTTGCCTGTCGATGGCATTAAAAAGCCGGAAAAGCAGAGGAGTTGCAATGGTTGCACCGCTGAGTTCGGGAACGCCTTTGCCGGAAAAATTACCCACCCATACGCCAATGGTGTACCGTTGGTTGTAGCCAATGCTCCATGCATCCCGCCGTCCATAACTCGTACCTGTTTTCCAGGCGATCCTGGGCAAGCTTTCCGTAGAGGACCAGTTAACCGGTAAATCGGGGCGGTCTGTTTGTGATAGCGTTTCATGCAGCAGGAAACTTGCTTCCTGGGTAAGTATCCGGATACCGGGTGAAGCCTTCCCCGTTTGCAGGAAACGTAATGGTTGATACATACCGTTGTTGGCAATTGCGCAATACAATCCGGTCAATTCTTCGAGGGTGGTGCCACAGCCACCGAGTATCATGCTGAGTCCCAGTTTGTTCTGATCCTTTTTTATCTGGTTAAACCGGCATAGTGACAGCGTGCTGATCAAGCGTTCTTTTCCTATTGATCTCAAGGTATTCACTGCCGGGATATTCAGCGAATGCATCAGCGCGTATTCGGCGGATACCAATCCATTGAACCGTTGGTCATAATTTTCGGGTACATAGCCTCCATAGTTTATTGGCACATCTGGTATCATGGTTTTGGGAGTGAGCATACCTGCGTCAAAGGCCAGTCCGTAAAGAATTGGTTTTAAAGTGCTGCCGGGTTGTCTTACCGCCGCCGCTCCGTTTACCTGTCCGCCGTCCGTGGTATCAAAAAAATTAGCTGACCCTACATAAGCAAGTACAGATCTTGTTTGGTTATCTACCACCACAGCGGCTGCATTATGGATGCCATAGGCCTGCAAACTGCGGATATAATCTCCAAGAATTTTTTCACTTTGCAATTGCATATTCAGTTGTAGGGTCGTCTTTATTTTGGGGCTTGTTTTTCCCCGTAAAAGCGTTCTGTTGATATGTGGGGCATATCTTGGTGCAGGCTGTCTTTCAGCGTCAAAGGGTTCGCGTAAGGCATCTGCAATTTGTTTCTGGGAAAAGGTACCCTTGTCAGCAAACCACTTTAGCCAGCGGTTGCGCTCTTCCATTACTGCGCTATTTTGCCTGCCCGGGGTCAGACTGTTGGGCCGGTTGGGTATTACACTCAGTGCGGTTATTTCAGCCAGCGATAAATGGTCGGGTTCTTTTTGTAAATAAAAATAGGCTGCCGAACGGATCCCTTCAATATTGCCTCCATAGGGAGCAAGGTTCAGATACAGACATAGAATTTCTTTTTTGCTCAGCCGCATTTCAATTTGCAGCGCCCGAAACATCTCGATTAGTTTGTTTCCGATATTTCGCGGTCTTGGTTCCAGTAAACGTACCACCTGCATGGTAATGGTACTTGCCCCTGAAGTAGTTTTTCCCCGAATAATATTTCGTCCTAAAGCTCTTACTATAGCTAGTGGATTGATCCCGGGATGGAGGTAAAACCAGCGATCCTCTTTAGTAAGGATGGCTTTTTCCAATAGCGGGGTAATATCGTTTTCCTCTACGGGAAGGCGCCATTTTTCATCCTTCGAAAGTGTGGTATGCAGCAACTCTCCTTTGGCATCCAAAACCATGGGTGAATAAGATACACTCAGATCAGGCGGAAAAATAAAATTGACCAATAAAAACACAGCAAGCAAGGTGCCAACTACCCACAATGGTCTGCGGTAGCGATAAATAATTGTCCTCATTTTCCTCCCTATCGCTGACCACATCATAGGGCTAAATTAACCCGATCCTTCAATATTTTTATTTTTTAATAGAAGAACTTAGTAATTATTGCTAATTTGGCAGTACAACCATCTTCTATGAAATCTTTTGCCGCCCTACTTATTGGTTTCTCCTTATTTGTGATGTCCTGTAACCGCAACAGTGTGGGATTACAATACACCAATGCCACCGGTGAAGTACCTGTACTTGGCAATTTAACTTTTCGGTTCAGTAACGAGCTTGCTTCCGACTCCATGTTAAACCGTTGGGACAGTAGTTCTTATATCCGGTTCAGTCCGGCTATTCCCGGTCGTTTTCGCTGGGAAAGCAAGGATCAATTGGTATTTAGTCCCTCAGGTCCCTTGTTGCCGGCCACAAGCTATACCGCAAGTTTTGAAAAAGATGCTTTGCTGGGGAATTCTGAATACACCACCATTTCCTCTACCGATGAGGTGGCGTTTAAAACCCCTGATCTTATTTTGGAGAATCAGTTTTTTTCCTGGACAAAAACAGGAAGCAGTAATCAGGTACTTCCTCAGCTTGAATTGCTTTTCAATTATCCCATTTCACCGGAACAATTGCAGAAAAAAATAGAAGTGCTTGTGGATGAAAACCCCGTGGTTGTGGAAATGCAAACCCTCAACACATCTGCTGCTGTAAAATGTCTTTTATCTGGGATGAAGGTGGAGGACCGCGATTATAAAGTTACCGTTCGCCTGCTTCCGGGTCTTTTGCCCGAAGGGGGAAATAATGGCTTGTCTCAAAAACTTGAATATGCAGGCATTTTGCAATCCCCATTTGTACTGCTCGTAAATGAAGTGGAAACCCAACATGATGGAAATGGGGGTACCATAAATGTACGAACCAACCAAACCCTTTCGGAAGAAGCCATCGGCTCTTTTGTGCAGATAGAACCCAAAGTAAATTTTACCGTACAAAAAACTGACAACGGATTTTTATTGATCAGTCCCGATTTTTCCGTGGCATCGAGCTATATGCTTATCTTAAAAAAAGGTTTACGGGGCAGTCTCGGTGGGACTCTCAAAAACGCCTATAACGCTCCGCTTACTTTTGGCGAACTCGAACCGGCACTGAGTTTTACCAACAACAAGGCGGTTTACCTGAGTGCAGCCGGGCAAAGAAATATTGAACTGAATATCAGTAACGTGCCTACCATAAAACTTGTGGTAAGTAAAATATATGAAAGCAACCTTCTTGCTGCACAGAAATATGGTTATTATCCCAAGAGCAATCAATCGGATGGCGAAGAAGATAACTATTATTACGAAGGCGAGGGAGATGCGGTTATGGGAGATGTGCTGTACGAGCAAACCATTGATACCCGCAGCCTGCCTAAACGCGGGGCTAATCGGTTACTTACTTTTAATCCTGATGACAAACTGCCGGGTTACAAGGGCATTTACCATATTTCAGTACGCAGCACCAAAGATTACTGGATCAGTAGCAGCCGTTTTATAGCGCTTAGCGATATCGGTCTTATTGCCAAAGCGGGTGGAAATAAAATGCTGGTATTTGCCAATAGCATTCAGTCCGCAGGCGGGCTGAGCGGGGTAGGGTTGCAGGTTTATGGTGCCAACAATCAAATGATTGGCAATGGTAGCACCAACAGCGAAGGGGTGGCTGAAATTACGCTGACCGGTAATGCTGGTTTTGGAGGGTTTAAACCAGCAATGGTAGTGGCCAAGTTGGGCGATGATTTCAACTATCTTCCTTTTAGCAACACCCGGGTCAATACATCTCGCTATGCCGTAGGTGGTAAAAAAATTAATGCCACCGGTCTCGATGCTTATGTGGTTCCCGAAAGGGACATGTACAGGCCGGGGGAAACCATTCGTTTTGGGGTCATTCTCCGGGATGGTTTTCGGAAAAATCCCGGTCCATTACCCGTGAAAATAAAAATGCTTTTACCCAACGGAAAAGAATTAATGCAGATGCGTAAAACCCTCGATGCGGAAGGGGTAACCGAAGCGGCGGTATCAGTACCCGTGGCAGCCATTACCGGCACTTATTTAATGGAACTGTACAATGGCAATGATGTTTTAATTACTACTTATAATTTCCGGGTGGAGGAGTTTGTACCCGACCGTATAAAAGTTACCACTAAGTTGGATAAAGAAACACTGAAACCCGGAAGCGTTGCAGCTTTGTCGATTGATGCTGTCAATTATTTTGGTCCTCCGGCTGCGGGTAGAAATTATGAAATGGAAATACAGGTAAAGGAAAAAGCATTCAACCCTGAGGGTTATGCGCAATACCAATTTAACCTGAGCAACCGCGAAACATTTTTCGACAAAATAGTACGACAGGGTAAAACCGATGCTACGGGCAAGGCATCAGAAGCTTATACTGTTCCTGATATGTACAGCAATATGGGTTTGCTGCAAGCCCGGTTTTTTGCTACCGTCTTCGATGAAAATGGAAGACCGGTTAGCAGGAACACAACGGTGGATATTTTGACGCAGCAGGTATTGGTGGGCGTGGCCTCTTCAGGGTACAATTATTTTTCGCTGAATCAGCCAGCTAAATTCCGGTTGATTGCGCTGAATCCGAAAGCCTCCCTGGTTAGTGCTCAGACTACAGTTACGGTGATTAAACATGAATACCGGACCGTTTTGCAAAAATCGGGCAGTTATTTCCGCTACGACTCGCAACGCGAAGAAAAACAGTTACAGAAACAGCAGGTGTCGGTACAGGGAAAAAATACGGAGTTTAATTTTATACCGAGAGAGCCCGGAGAATATGAATTGCGGATTGCCTTACCCGGTGCTGATACCTATGTAAGCCAGCGTTTTTACAGCTATGGAAGCTGGGGAAGCAATACCGGTGATTTTGAGGTAAACAGCGATGGTGAGATTGATATTGCCCTCGATAAAACTGCTTATAAAACGGGTGATAAAGTAAAAGTGCTTTTTAAGGCACCTTTCGATGGCCGCTTACTGTTAACGCTGGAAACCAATGAAGTATTGACCCATCAATTTGTAGAAATAAAAAACAGAACCGGTGCGGCAAGTTTTGATCTGAATGATACGCATTTACCCAATGCTTATATTACTGCAACGCTTTTTAAAGCACATACCATGAGTGATCTTCCCTTAACAGCGGCACATGGTTTTGCCAATGTATCGGTAACCGATGTGTCTAAAAGACTTCCCGTCAGTATTCAGGCGAGTGCTACAAGCCGCTCAGAAAAAAAGCAAACGGTGATGGTGAAAGCCAAGCCAGGCAGCATGGTCAATCTGGCTGCGGTGGATAATGGTATCCTGGCCGTTTCGGGGTTCCGTACCCCCGATCCTTATGAATGGTATTTCAGTAAAAGGGCGTTGGATGTGGAAGCCTGGGATTTGTACCCGCTGCTTTTTCCTGAATTGCGGCGTACCATGAGCAGTACAGGTGGCGATGGCGATCTGAGCATGAATATGCGGCAAAATCCCATTCCCAATAAGCGATTTAAATTATTGAGCTACTGGAGCGGCTGGCAAAAAGTAGGGAGCAGCGGATCGGTTCGCTTTGAGGTGGGGATTCCTTCTTTTAGCGGGCAGGTGCGGCTGATGGCGGTAGGCGTGCAGGGCGATCAGTTTGGTGCCTCCGAAGCCACCATGCAGGTAGCCGATCCATTGGTGGTGAGCACTTCTATGCCAAGGTTTATGAGCCCCGGGGATACCGCATTGGTTGGAATTACGCTTAGTAATACCACTACAAAAACAGCAAGTGTTTCCGCAAAAATTGCTACCGAAGGCCCGCTTAGTTTAGTCAATACGGGTGTGTTGCAGGCAACCGTGGCGCCTAATTCCGAAGCGAGGATAGAGTTTCCGGTATATGCGCAAATGAATTCGGGAGCGGCAAAACTGAAAGTAAGTATGAATGCACTGGGAGAACAATTTGGAGAAGATATTGACATAACGGTTCGCCCGGCTTCTACTTTGCAAAAACGTTCCGGAAGCGGGGTGCTTGTTTCCAATGCTCAGGCCAATATCAATATACCTGTTGCTGATTTTATGAATGGTACGGAAGATTATGAATTGATGGTATCCCGGTCCCCGGTATTGCAATTGGCCCGGCCGCTGCAGTATCTCGTCAATTATCCTTATGGTTGCACTGAGCAGGTCATCAGTATGGCCTTTCCGCAATTGTATGTGGCGGATCTGGGACAAATGATGAAAAACAGTGGAGGCGATTTGAAAAAATCAGCTAATGCCAGTATTGCCGCAGCCATTCAAAGAATAAAAATGCGGCAGTTGTACAATGGCGGATTGACCTTATGGGACGGAAATGGCACCGAACAGTGGTGGGTAACTGCTTATGCTGCTCACTTTCTGGTAGAAGCCCGTAAAGCTGGCTATGCCCCCGATGCACAACTGCTCGAAACTATGCTGCAATATCTTGGTAATCAATTAAGGCACCGCAACCTTGTGGATTATTATTACAACCAAAACCAGCAAAAGCGAATCGCTCCCAAGGAAGTAGCCTATAGCCTGTATGTATTGGCGCTTGCCGGCAAACCCAATATTTCGGCCATGAACTATTACAAGGCCAATCAAAAAGATCTGGCACTCGATAGTCGTTATGTACTATCCGCCACCTATGCACTGGCAGGCGATAAAAAGAGTTTCCGTGAAATGCTGCCTGCCTCTTTCAGTGGCGAAGTTTCGGTACCGGTAAGCGGGGGCAGTTTTTATAGTACCATCCGTGATGAAGGGCTTGCTTTAAATGTTTTGCTGGAAGTGGACCCTGGTAACGCGCAGGTGCCTTTGATGGCAAAACATATGGTAGAGAAACTTAACAGTACCCCTTACCTGAGCACGCAGGAGGCTGTTTTTGGTTTGCTGGCTTTGGGTAAAATGGCCAAGGCGGCCGCGGCTTCAGATGCTACAGCTACTGTTTCGGTTAATGGTAAAGCGGTAGGCAAAATGGATGGATCTGTTTTGAAGTTGAACAAACGTCAATTGGGTACCGGTGCCATACAGGTAGCTGCCAAAGGCAAGGGCAGTTTATATTATTGGTGGCAGGCAAGTGGGGTGAGCAGCAGCGGAAAGTTTGTAGAAGAAGACAGCTACCTGAAAGTACGCAGGCAGTTATTCAACCGCAACGGACAGCCTCTTACTGGCAACACTTTCCGGCAAAACGACCTGATTGTGGTAAAAGTTGTTTTGGAAAAAGCCTTCAATGGCAGGGTTGAAAATATTGTAGTAACCGATCTGTTACCCGGAGGATGGGAAATTGAAAACGAACGCATAAAAGATGTGCCTGGAATGGATTGGATAAAAGATGAAACGACACCATTAAGCCGCGATGTACGGGATGACCGGATTCATATTTTCACAGATCTTGGTAGCAACCGGCAGGTATTTTATTATTCGGTGCGCGCCGTTACTCCGGGTACTTATCGCGCCGGACCATTGAGTGCCGATGCCATGTATCAGGGCGAATACCATTCGTACAGTGGGGCGGGAGTGATAAGGGTGGATAAATAAAAATGTGATTTTACATATCCTAAAATCAATGATAATCTGATCTTGACAATGACTATACCAAATAAAGATTACCAAAGTCTTTTACAACGGATTGCCAGCCGATACGAGCAAGGCAGGGCAAATATAGCGGCTTATGTAAATACTGAGATAGCAGATATGTATGGAATATTGAACAGTACATCATAGAATTTGAGCAGGGTGGAAATACCAAAGCAATTTACGGTAAGGCTCTTTTGGAGAACCTCTCCAAGGATTTAGGGCTGCAGTTTGGGAAAGGGTTTAGCCGTTCCAATCTCAATTATATGCGACTGTTTTACCAGCGGTTTCCAATTTGTGAGGAGCTTCCTCACAAATTGAACTGGACGCATTTCTGTGAGCTTGTAAAAATTGACGACCCTTTGGAGCGTTCCTTTTATCAGCAGCAATCCCTGTTAGAAAAGTGGAGTACTACCGAGCTGAAAAGGCAAAAAAAATCATCCCTTTTTCTTCGTTTAGCTGCTTCAAAAGATAAAGAAGGTATATTGCAATTAGCAAAGAAGGGCCAAGTTATAGAAAAACCAGCAGATATTATCCGTGAACCCTATGTACTTGAATTTCTTAAAATCCCAGAAGCCTATCACCTGAGTGAAACAGATTTGGAAAAAAGGCTAATTGAACAATTACAAACTTTTTTGTTAGAATTGGGTAAGGGATTTGCCTTTATTGGCAGGCAGTACCGCATAACTTTGGGAAATAGAAATCATTACGTTGACCTTGTATTTTACCACAGAATTTTAAAGTGCTTTGTGTTGATTGATTTGAAAAAGGAAGAAGCGGGTTACGAGGCAGTTGGGCAAATGAATATGTATCTTGGTTATTTTGAAAATGAAGAAAATACCGATGGCGATACCCCGCCCATTGGAATAGTATTGGCAAAAGAAAAGAACGATTTATTGGTGCAATATGCCATGCACGAAATGTCTTCTAAATTATTCGTAAGCAAATATCAATTGTATTTACCGAATAGGGAGGAGTTAAAAGCACTTATTCAGAAGGAGATGCTAAACGAGGATTTTGCCTAATGTTGATGAAATACCGATTGAAAGGATAATAAAGGCTTTAAAAAATAATGAGAATCTTTATTGACCATATTCTAATATCAGAATAAACCTAAACATCTATGCAAAAGCAAACAATAAAGTAAATGCCGAAGTGCTGATAAATGGAAAAGTGGTAGGCGTCATCAAAGCAGAAGTACCCAAATGATCAAGCAATGCAGTAGGAAATTGAAAACGAACGCATAAAAGATGTGCCAGGAATGGATTGGATAAAAGATGAAACGACACCATTGAGCCGCGATGTAGGGGATGACTGGATTCATTTTTTCACCGACCCTGATAGCAACCGGCAGGTATTTTATTATTCGGTGCGCGCTGTTACTCCGGGTACTTACCGCGCCGGACCATTGAGTGCCGATGCCATGTATCTGTTCGTATAAAATTCGTGCAGCGGTGCAGGTGCCATCCGGGTGATAAGGTACCCTTTTTACCCGTGGAAAAATCCAAGTTTGGCTTCCATGGTTTTACCGAGGGCAGGCAAATGGCGGCGCTCAATTAAAAAACTGGTGAGCCGGGCAAAGTCTTTAAAAATATAGTGCTTATCGGCGGCGCCCTTCAGGTAGTTTTTTCCGGTGCTACCCCCGGTACCGATCCGGTGGCCAATCATGCGGTGCACCATATTCATATGCCGGTAGCGCCACGTACTTAGCTGTTCATCAAGTTCAAGTACACAGTTAATTAGCTGAAAAGGTTGCTGCAACATGGGGAAACCCCGGTACAACATAATGAATAAAGCAGACCGGCTTGCCGCAGGGCTCAGGCGATCCGAAATAGATTCTGATCCGAAACCCATAACCCGGTCGAAATGAGAGAGGTTGTCGCTCTCAGCATCGGCAAGACTTTGTACCAACCGATGCCGGTATTCCTGCCAGAAAAGCGGCAGGTTTCCTTTGGTTTCAGTAAAAGAAGCTTTGAAATCCTGCCAGAGGGTTTCCGCTTCAAAAAAAGGCATTCTTTCAAGCCAGCCATTCATTAATGAAAGCAAATCAGGTAAATCTTCTGCTTCCTTTACCTGTTGTGTATAGGCAGGTTTCAGCATGCTCGTGTAGTAGTCTTTTCCATGGCGTTCTTCAAATCGCAATCCCAGCCGGGCTTCGAGTATTTTAAACTGCCAGCTTTGGAACCCCGAAGCCGGACGAAGCAAATCCCGGAAATCAAGAAAGTCCATGGGTGTCATGGTTTCCATAACATCCATTTGGTGCACCAATACCCTCATGATGGTGTTGACCCGGTTGAGCCGATGCACAGCGGTTTGCATTTCGGGTGAATTATCATTGAGCGCCGGCTGCTTCATAATTTCAATAACCGATTCTACTTCGTATAGCATCTGCTTGAACCAGAGTTCGTATGACTGATGGATGATGATGAATAACATTTCATCATGTGCCGGGGTGTAGGGTGGTTCAAAACTTACCGGGTGCTGTGCATCGAGAATCTGATCGAGGGCAAGATAATCTGCATAATACTGTGGTGTTGGTGTCATGGCGAACAATTATTTAGCTGGTGTAAAGGTGAAGAATGTATTCAAATCATTTCGATATTTCATAGATACCCTAGGTTAGGCTGGTAGAAATCAGGTTTTTTTGCCACTTTCTACCAGTTTTTGGCTTACTTAGCGTCCAATCATTATCAAAATTTTTGTTTATGAGAATATTATTTCTTGTTGTAACATGTTATTTTTCAATGGGTGTCTTTGCCCAGAAAAAGCCTTTGGATCATTCCGTGTACGATGGATGGGAGGCAATCCAGGAACGCAAAATCAGTAATGACGGCAATTGGCTTGCTTTCACAGTAAATCCTCAGGAAGGCGATGGCAAACTGATGGTGATGAAATCTGATGGCGGCAGCCCGGTTGAAATAGCAAGGGGTAATAGTGTGGCATTCAGTCAAGACAGCCGGTTTGCTATTTTTAAAATAGATCCTACTTATCAGGAAAGCCGGGAAGCAAGAATCAAGAAGAAAAAAGGTGATGATGTTCCGAAAGACAGTTTGGGTTATCTGGAACTGGCTACCGGAAATTTGAAAAAAATAGCCCGTGTAAGGAGTTTCAAAATGCCTGATAATAGTAACTGGCTGGTATATCATATGGAAAAACCTTTGCCTGATACCACAAAAAAGGCTATGAAACCTAAAGCAGACCCCAAGCTCGACAGTGCCCGTAGAGTGATTGATAGTCTGCAAGCCTTATTAAATCAACTACCTGAAAAAGTACAGCGCAAATATTTGAAAGCTAGTTTGGAAGATCATGCCGGTTTTGTTTTTGAAGCTGATGCAGATGAACCCAATACTACAGGTGGTAAACCCAATGAAGTGGGTGGCGACCTAATTTGGCTGGATTTAAACAGTGGTAAAGAGCTGGTCTTTAAAAATATCATGGATTTTTCCATAGACAGTATCGGGGGTAAATCCATGGCACTCGAAACCGGTAAAATTGGAAAAGACAGTTTGGCCAAAGTGCGTTTACTTATGGTAGATGTAGCAGCCGGCAAAGTAGATACTATAGCCAAAGACCTGAATGATATCCGCCTGATGCGGTTTGATGAAACAGGCATGCAACTGGCTTACCTCGCAGAAAGTGACAGTAGTGAAAAAGCACTCCGGAAATTTTATAAACTCTATTATTTTAACCAAGGTTCACAAGCACCACGAATGCTGGCCGACCGGGCTTCTGCCGGTAAAACCAATGGGTGGCAGGTCAGCGAAATGGCTGCCCCTAAATTTAGTAAATCGGGCAATCGTTTATTTTTTGGCGTAGCTCCGGTTTACCCAATGAAAGATACAAGCCTGCCTGAAATAGACCGGGTAAGTGTAGATGTGTGGCATTACAATGATGACTACCTGCAACCACAGCAATTAAACAACCTGAACCGCGAACTGAACCGCAATTATGAGGTGGTGTATTTTTTGAAGGAAAATAAAATGGTACAATTAGCCGATGAAACCCTTGAAAATGTGCAGATTGGTCTGGACGGTGATAATGGTACTTTTTTAGGAACGACCAATGCGGGTTATCGGATCGAGTCACAATGGGAAGGGGGCAGCCGAATTGACATATACGGTGTGGATGCAAAAACGGGTTCCCGGTCCTTAATCAAAAAGGGAATCAGTGGTTTTGCTTCTATGAGTCCCGCTGGCAATTATGTGGCCTGGTACGACCGGAAAGAAAAACAATATTTCACCTTTGCAGGCAAGGGAATTGTGAACATATCTGCTAAGTTAAAATTCGCGCTTTGGGATGAAGACAATGATGTACCTGCCGATCCTGGTCCTTATGGCCAAATGGGCTGGCACGACCGCGACGAAGCCGTATATGTTTACGACCGTTACGATATCTGGAAACTTGATCCTGCAGGATTGAATGCACCGGTCTGTATTACCAATGGCGAAGGTCGCAAAAACAAAATTCAGATTCGTTTTCAGCGGCTTGATGCAGAGGAAGAGCGTTCGCTATCCGACAAGCAGCAAGTGCTGTTGATGTTATTTAATGAAAAGGATAAAACGGCTGGTATGCGTTACTACAACCTGGGAGATGGATTTAGTCTGGCGGGTTCACGTCAAACTTATCCCGTTGCTTTCTCCGGTCGTAGTTTTCAAAAAGCTAAAAATGCAGACATGCTGAGTTTTGGTACGGAAACATTTGCCCGCAGCGGCGACATCAAAGTGGTGAAAGGAAATGATATTTCCGGTGAAAATAATTTCTTGGGTAAGGGGCTTTACCAACCTAATCCACAACAGGAAAATTACAATTGGATGACCGCTGAACTGATTGAGTGGAAAACCTACAATGGTAAAATGACCAAGGGTATTTTATATAAGCCGGAAAACTTTGAAGCCGGTAAAAAATACCCAATGATCTCTTATTTTTATGAGACTTCAACCGATGGTTTATACCGGTACATTGCGCCTGCACCTACACCATCCCGGTTGAATATCCCATTCTTTGTAAGCCGGGGTTATTTGGTACTGGTACCTGATATTTATTACAAAACCGGTCAGCCAGGGCAGGATGCTTTTGACCATGTAGTAAGCGGGGTAAGGCATGTAGTAAAAATGGGATTAGCCGACAGCACCCGTTTGGGTTTGCAGGGACAAAGCTGGGGTGGTTATCAGATAGCTCAAATGATTACAATGACACCTTTATTCCGGGCAGCATGGGCCGGAGCACCCGTAGCTAACATGACAAGTGCCTATGGCGGTATTCGTTGGGGCAGTGGTTTGAACCGGCAGTTTCAGTATGAAAAAACACAAAGTCGCATTGGTGCTACTTTATGGGAGCGGCAGGATTTGTACATCAAAAACTCCCCGCTTTTTTATTTTCCCAATGTAACTACACCTGTAGTGATTATGCATAACGATGAAGATGGTTCCGTACCCTGGTATCAGGGCATCGAAATGTTTACTGCTTTGCGCAGGTTGAACAAGCAGGTTTGGTTGCTGAATTACAATGGCGAAGACCATAACCTGGTAGCCCGCAAAAACCGGAAGGATATTTCTATCCGGGAGCAGCAGTTTTTTGATTGGTTGCTGATGGATAAGCAACCCGCAAAATGGCTGAAGGATGGCGTGCCTGCCACCATGAAAGGCAGGGATCTGGGGTTGGAATAATTTTAAAAAAATATAATCAAGTTATAAAAAGGTGGCTTTTCGGAGCCCCCTTTTTTATTATAAATAGCGTTTGTTTTAGCAGTCTGATTTATAAATTACCAAGGCTATTTTTTTGCAAGGGTAGGGGTGTTTCTGCACCGCTAATTTTCCTGGGTAAAGTCCCCGGTATTTGCCCCGCAATAAAAGTTCCTTTCGGGCATTGGCCTCTTTCATCTAAAATCAATCAGAGCAGACTCGACGCCGGGTCCATTGCAAGAAACTTGGATTGGGACAACATATTCGGGATAGTATAATGTATCTCACAATAAATAGTTACAAAAGAAATCATATCTTGTCCCAATCGTTTTATTTAACCAATTAATTAGTTTGAAATCCCCGGGTACTGGCAGACATAAAGCACGAATGAGTATCAGGGACCTGCTTGCCAACAGGCAGGTTCCATCACCGCATAAGGCGGGATAGGTGTGACAAATAAAAACAATAAAAATTTACTCATGAAAAAATGTTCTTTTGCTGTATGGATTTACATGCTGCTATTTATTTTCTCGGCTTCCTTTGTTTTTGCGCAGGATATCACCGGAAAATGGCATGGTTTGCTGGATATGGGGGCTGCTGAACCGCGTATTGATGTAGAGGTAAATAGTAAAAATGGATTACTTACCGCTAAGGGGTATAGCCCCGACGAAAACAAGCAAGAGCTTGCGATTTCCGAGGTAGTTTTTGAATCTGGTAATTTTTCTTTTACAATCCCCTTGCTGGAAGTTACCTATAAAGGAAAGGTAAATCCAGAAGGAACTCAGGTGAATGGAACTTTTATTCAGCGTGGGCAGTCCTACCCTTTAAATTTTACCAGAAAATATATTGAGGCTTCTGCAGGCAGTCCGGCATGGCTGAAAAAAAGATTAGACAAAAAGGAAGTATACATCACTATGCGGGATGGGGTTCGGTTGTTTACTTCTATTTATACCCCCAAAAAATCCAAAGGTAAGTATCCGATGCTGATGACAAGAACACCTTACAATATTGAAGGAGGTGGAGAGGCAACATTTTCCCGGTCCCTTTCCAGAAATGTAAAGCTCATTGAAGAAGGCTATATTTTCGTTTATCAGGATGTACGTGGGCGTTACATGAGCGAGGGAACTTTTATGGATGTACGTCCTTATATCCCCAATAAAAAAAGCAATACCGATATCGACGAATCAAGCGATACTTATGATACCATTGACTGGCTGGTAAAAAATGTAGATAATAACAATGGAAGAATCGGCATTTTCGGGGTGTCGTACCCAGGCTTTTATTCTACCATGTCACTTCTTGATGCACATCCTGCCCTAAAAGCAGTTTCGCCACAGGCACCGGTTACCAACTGGTTTATAGGAGATGATTTTCATCATAATGGAGCTTTTGCCCTGATGGATGGGTTTAATTTTTACTCAAGTTTTGGAAAGCCCCGCCCGGAGCCTACACGCAAAGGGCAGACAGCATATGATATTAAAGGGGAAGATAATTACAAATTTTTCCTGAATCTCGGTGCGCTTCCCCATGCAAAAGAGCTGGTTTTTGGAGATAGTATTCTTTTCTGGAGTGACCTGATGAATCATCCGAATTACGATGACTTCTGGAAGGCCCGCGACCCAAGACCACACCTTAAAAACCTGAAGCCTGCAGTGCTGACGGTTGGAGGTCTTTTTGATGCAGAAGATTGCTGGGGTGCATGGAAAACCTATGAAGCTATTGAAAATCAAAATCCTGCCAGTTATCCGAACCGGCTGATGATGGGCCCATGGTTTCATGGTCAGTGGACTGGCGATGCAGGATCGCAACTCGGTAATATTCATTTTGATGCCAATACCGGTGAACATTATAAAAAAGTGGAACTTGAATTTTTCAATTTTTACCTGAAAGACAAGGGTCAGCTAAAAATGCCGGAAGCTGATATTTTTATTACAGGAGAAAACAAATGGCATGAATTTGAAACCTGGCCACCAAAAAATACAACTGAAAAAACACTCTATTTTCAACCAAATGGCGGCCTTTCGATGACGCTGCCTGCCGCCCAATCTGGTTTCGTCGAGTATGTGTCGGATCCCGCAAAGCCGGTACCTTACACTGAAGATATTGGCCTTAGCCGCACCAGAGAATATATGACCGACGATCAGCGGTTTGCCGGCCGCAGACCAGATGTAATGGTGTATCAAACCGAGCCATTAGAAGAAAATATGACCATTACCGGTGCCTTTTTTGCTGACCTTTTTGTAAGCACCTCTGGTACTGATGCAGATTTTGTGGTCAAGCTCATTGATGTGTTTCCCGATACATTATCTAATTATCCAACCAATGATAAAAAGGTACCTATGCCGGGTTATCAGATGCTGGTAAGGGGCGAAATCTTCCGGGGACGTTTCCGAAACGGTTTTGAGAAGCCGGAAGCATTTGTACCCGGAGCAGTTACAGAGGTGAAATATGAACTTCCTTCAGTAGCGCATACCTTCCAAAAAGGACATCGTATCATGGTACAGGTACAAAATAGCTGGTTCCCGCTATTCGATCGTAACCCTCAGAAAATGGTAGATATTTATAAGGCAAAAGATAGCGATTTTCAAAAAGCGACTATCCGTATTTATCAGGAGCCCGGTAAAGCTTCAGGATTAAAAGTGAAGGTGCTGGAGCAGAAATAAACTTTGGTAAG
>JBBQXO010000013.1:0-57394 GCA_038209595.1 Chitinophagales bacterium | reverse complement strand
AGATCACAATTTTGGGTAAGGGAACTTATACCAAGTGGAATAGAAAAACACGAAATATTATGAAAAATTAAATACGAATATTTTCGTACGACTCACCAAGAGACGATCAACTACCAAAATAATGACCTTGCGAAATTTGGGATCTGTGATTTTTTTCATCAGACAATTACGCGAAAAACCATTACCCCCACCTTTTGGTGATCTTGTTTACCAAAGCCAAACCTACATCCCGCCACACGCCGGTCACACCAAATACAACTACCAACTCCAGTTTCTTGGCCCCGAAGAAGGGCGGCAACATTTATTGCGACCTGCACCACATAGTAATCCAACCGATCTTGCATACGATAATATGCTCAAGGACCATTAGAATCATGTGAGCTTGATCCTTACCGAATAAATACAATGGACCTGCCTGCCTTAGGCATTGGTACTACTGCAGCGACCAAGGAGTTTGTAAATGGAAGACAGGAAGCGGAAGATGAAATATATGGTAAAGTTGTAAATGATAGCAGTGTTGATAAACCCGCAGGCTTGATAGCAAATAACTCCACTTATGTATCCCGGTTACGTAAGAACACTTATAAGGTAGGCCCAAGTAAATTAGTAAAGGTAATGGGTGGCGACCTGATAAGTAGTACCGCACAATATTATTACCCCGCTCCTGTTACAAATGCTGCTGGCAGTTCCATTGTAAACGAAGTAGTGGCTATGCTTGGGTGTTTAATAGGGCCAAGTGCTGTAACAAGCAATTTGGTTAAGGGTTCCTCCACTCAAATAGCAACACAAGCGGGCAACAATTCAGGCTTTGCAAACTTTCTTACACAAAATGCATCAAGCAGCACACCCAATCAAAATAAGGCTTCTTTAAACATTGTTTTCTAAGAAATCTTTAAACTTTTTACTGGCAAGCATTTTATCAATAAGGAGAGCAAAAAATATTATCCCTATTCGTAATTTTGTTATACTTCTTGTCGATGCTCAACAACCATATCTATTTACATTTTTAATATGCCTATCAAAAGTTTTTTATTCCAGTATTTGTTCCGGGCATGTCAGGCACCTGATCCAGTACTTCGCCAAGCCTCATACAATTAATCGCATCTTTCTGAATATTTTTTTAGGTAGCCGTGCTTTTTGCATTAATTTTCCCACCTAAACAACGATTTACAAAATGCTATTTGCCAACAAAACCATATTTATTACCGGAGCCAGCAGGGGCATCGGTAAAGCCATTGCACTAAAACTTGCTAAAGAGGGTGCCAATATTGTAATTGCCGCCAAAAGTGTGGTAGAAGATCCCCGGTTGGGGGGTACCATTTACTCAGCGGCCGAAGAAGTAGAGGCCGCAGGTGGAAAAGCGCTTGCCTTACCCCTCGATATCCGGGATGAAGCAGCGAGTAAGGACGCCATGGAAAAAGCAGCAGCGCACTTTGGGGGCATCGATGGTTTGATCAATAATGCCAGCGCCATCAATCTTTTACCTACCGAAAAAACAGAACCCAAACGCTACGACCTGATGCATGACATCAATGTGCGAGGTACTTTTTTTCTTTGTCAGGCTGCTATTCCTTTTCTGAAAAAAAGCAGTAATGGACATATCATTAACCTGAGCCCGCCCCTCAACATGGATCCCAAATGGTTTGCCGGGCACCTCGCCTATACCATCAGCAAATATAATATGAGTATGATTGCCTACGGACTTGCTGCTGAACTAAAGCAGTATCGGGTGGCCGCCAATACATTATGGCCCAAAACGACCATTGCCACAGCTGCCGTAAATAACCTGCTTGGAGGTGAAATGCTGATGAAAATGAGCCGTACCCCGGAAATTCTCGCAGATTGCGTATGGCATATTTTGCAAAAACCAGCCGCTAGTTGCACAGGTAATTATTTTATTGACGAAGACCTTTTGGCGGCAGAAGGGATCACCGATCTGAGCGGGTATGCTTATGTGCCAGGTAATACCCAATTTTATCCTGACTTATTTGTATAAAATGTAGTTGGTCTTTCAAAACAAGCAGCATAGAGCTAACTTGGTTGAATTCTTTTACCTTTGCCCTCTTTTATTGGTAAAATAACAATCAAATCATACATGGACAAATCGTTTAATCCGGACAAGCAACACACCCTAAGCTCGGCAGTAAGTATCAGCGGCACAGGGTTGCACACAGGAGCATTTGTACACCTTACGCTCAAACCAGCAAAGCCCGGATTTGGTTTCCAGTTTCATCGGATTGATTTGCCGGGTCAACCCGTTATTAAAGCGGATTGCGACCTTGTGGTAGATACAAGCCGCGGCACTACCCTCGAAGCAAATGGAGGGCGTGTAAGTACTGTAGAGCACCTGTTGGCTGCGCTTGTAGGATGTGGAGTAGATAATTGTCTCATTGAGATCAACGGACCCGAAGTCCCCATCATTGATGGCAGTAGTGATCCTTTTGTTGAAATCATACTCGAGGCGGGCGTTACCGAACAGGATGCTACCAAAAACTGGTACACAATTGCGGAAAATATCAGTTTTCATGATGAAGAGCGGCGTGTAGAGATTACAGCATTGCCAAGCACCGATTATAAAATCACCACCCTGATTGATTTCAATAGCCCTGTTTTAGGAACGCAGCACGCTGTATTGAAGGGCATGAAGGATTTCCGTACTGAGATTGCTCCCTGCCGCACTTTTGTTTTTTTACACGAGCTGGAAATGCTTTTGGAAAATAACCTGATAAAGGGAGGTGATATAAACAATGCCATTGTTGTGGTGGACAAACCCATTTCGGACTCTGCAAAGGCAAGACTGAGAGAGATTTTCAATAAAGACATTGAAATACAGGGCGAGGGTTATTTAAATAACCTGAAACTGAGATACCCAAATGAGCCCGCCCGGCATAAACTGCTTGATGTGGTGGGTGATCTCGCATTGATTGGCTACCCGGTAAAAGCACATATTATTGCGCACCGCCCCGGCCATGCAGCCAATGTTGAGTTTGCCAAACAAATAAAGCAGTACATCAAGAAAAATAAGCACATGATGGATCTGCCTACCTACGATCCAACATTGCCACCGATTTACGACCTTCAGGGCATTGAAAAAACCCTTCCCCACCGTTATCCTTTCTTATTGATCGATAAAATTATTGAACTTACGGATACCTGTATTGTAGGCATTAAGAATGTAACTTTTAATGAGTGGTTTTTCCAAGGGCACTTCCCCAACAACCCGGTGATGCCGGGGGTACTTCAAATCGAAGCACTTGCTCAAACAGGCGGCATCCTTTGCATCAACAGCATGCCCGAGGGAAAATACGATACCTACTTTTTAAAAATTGAAAACTGTAAGTTTAAGGCTAAGGTAGTACCCGGAGATACCATGATTCTGAAAATGGATCTGATGGAGCCTATCCGCCGGGGTATTTGTCATATGCGGGCCATGGTAATTGTAGGCAACAAAATTTGTACAGAAGCCGAATTAACCGCTCAAATTGTAAAACAACCTTAATTTTAAGAAAACAGCCCTGTCTTAAAGTAGTTTTATCTTTCAATCTTGTTAATTTATATTTAAAAAATAAACATTTTAATTAAACACCCGTTTAAGCAAGTCTCAAACAAAAGGTTTTTTATAACTGAATACCATTTATGATTCATCCGCTAGCATATATTCATCCGGAGGCAAGGCTTGCTGACAATGTAAAAATTGATCCTTTTACGGTCATTCATGGCAATGTAACCATTGGCGAAGGCACTTGGATAGGCAGTAATGTCACCATTATGGAAGGCGCAAGAATCGGTAAAAACTGTCGTATTTTTCCAGGAGCGGTTATTGCAGCCATCCCGCAGGATCGTAAGTATAACGGCGAAAAAACGACGGTAGAGATAGGTGATAATTGCACCATCCGGGAATTTGTAACCATTCACCGGGGAACGAGCGACCGTTGGAAAACAGTGGTGGGAGAAGGATGCTGGATACTTGCTTATAGCCATATTGGCCATGATTGCGTGATTGGTAACCATTGTACTTTAAGCAACAGCACCCAATTGGCCGGGCATGTGGTTCTTGGTGATTATGTGGGTATGGGCGGTGTTTGCGCCGTGCATCAGTTTGTACAAATAGGGCAACATGCATTTATCTCAGGCGGATCGCTCATTAGTAAAGATGTACCTCCTTATATTAAAGCCGGCCGCAGCCCCCTAAGTTATGCCGGCGTAAACAGCATTGGTCTTAAAAGGAAAGGTTTTACCAACGAACAGATCAATCAGATCCTCGATGTATACCGCTGCATTTACAATAAAGGCATGAATACCACACAGGCACTGGAATTTATTGAAGAAGAACTTCCCATTAGCGATGAAAGAGACGAGATTGTCACTTTTGTACGAGAAAGTGGACGGGGAATCATCAAGCGTTTTTCCAAAAGCGGCTCGGTGGAAGAATAAATTCACCAACCCTTTTATTGACGTTCAGCCTGCTCCTGCCAGGGCATATACAGGAAGCTTCTTTTTATATAGAGCCAAAAAACAGGGCATGCAAATAACACTCACCAATCTCGGAAAACGGTTTAACCGGCAATGGATTTTCAGGGGGATTGATTTTGTGCTGGAATCCGGTGGGGCCTATGCGATCACCGGACCTAATGGATCAGGCAAAAGCACGTTGCTTCAGGTAGTTGCCGGGGCACTTGAAAAAAACGAAGGCACCATTTCTTACAAGCCAAAAGGAGCCTCCCAACCACTTGATCCCGATTTGATTTACAGCACCGTTAGTTTTGCGGCACCCTACCTCGAGCTGATTGAAGAGTTGACCTTGACCGAATTGCTCGCCTTTCATTTTTCGCTGAAACCCATGCTGCACGAATACAGCATTGGCTCCATCATTGATTTTGTAGGATTGGAGACAGCCAAAAACAAACAAATCCGGCTTTTTAGCAGTGGCATGAAACAAAGGGTAAAACTTGCGCAGGCTTTTTTCTCTGATGTTCCCGTGCTTTTACTGGATGAACCAACAGCAAATTTCGATGTCCAAGGGTTTGACCTGTACCTGCGGATGATAGAAACCCTTCAAAACGACCGGCTAATCATTATTGGCAGCAATGACCCAAAGGAATTCAGCTTTTGCAAAACGCACCTCGATATAATGGCCTACAAACCATCTACCTCATAACAACCATCAGCAAAATTTTCCTTCGGATAAAAGGGGCTTTCCTACATTGCGGTTCTTATTTTTCATTTCAACGATTACGCTATGTTCCAACAATTTGCAGCGATCAAGGCAAAAGAGATTGCTCCGGGTTTTTTATCAAAATTGATCCATACCGAAAACAATACCATCAATTTCCTCGAAGTAAAAGCAGGAAGTATCCTGCCATTGCATCATCATCCGCATGAACAAAGCAGTTTTGTACTCGAGGGTTCTTTTGAAATGACGGTAGATGGGGAAACCAAAATATTGACAGCCAGTGATTTTGTGCTGATTTCGGGTGGCGTAGCCCATAGTGGTAAGGCGATAACGGATTGCAGGCTGATTGATGTATTCAGCCCAATACGGGAAGATTATCGCTAGATGCTTAGCCCATACTTGCCATCAACAGGTTCAGATCGGTGTACTTAAGCCCAAACCTTTCGCTCAGGTGAAAATTGGTCAACGAACCTTTGAACATATAAATCGAATTGCGGATATTCAGATTCTTCCAAACATATTCGTCCAACCCGCCTTCCATACTTATTTTGAGCATCAGCGGCATTAGCACATTGCTTACGGCATGGCTTGCGGTGCGGCTATATCCGGATGGAATATTCGGAACACAATAATGAATGACCCCGTGCTTCAGGAAAATGGGTTTTTCGTGGGTGGTAATGGCAGCCGTTTCAAAACATCCCCCCCGGTCAATACTTACATCAATAATTACACTTCCCTGACGCATATTGCTAACCATATCCTCGCTTACCACCATGGGTGTTCTGCCATTTTCAGCATTCAAAGCCCCGATGGCTACTTCGCAGGTTTTTAGTTGCTTGGCAAGAATACGGGGTTCAATCACCGAGGTCCATACCCGGTGGCCCATTGTATCCTGCAATCTTTTAAGCCGGTAAATATTGTTGTCGAAAACTTTTACAGAAGCACCCATGGCCAATGCTGCCCGCGCTGCAAACTCACCTACCACTCCCGCACCCAAAATAATAACCTTTGTAGGCGGTATGCCGCTGATACCACCTAACAAGGTTCCTTTACCCCGGCCACTCGAACTGAGGTAATGCCCGGCTATCAACATGCTCGCACTGCCTGCTATCTCACTCATACTGCGCACAATGGGGTACGTGCCACTATCGTCCTTCAGGTTTTCGAAACTTAGCCCTGTAACTTTTTTATCCATCATGTGCTGCAAAATAGACGACTTCATTACACTTACATGAATGGGGGATACTACCACCTGATTATGTTTGAGCAAAGGGAGATCTTCCTCTACTACCGGCGCGCTTTTTATGAGAATATCACAATTGAATATTTCTGCTTTGTTGTATTTAATTTTTGCACCGGCTTCGCTGTAATCGTTATCACTGAAACCACTGCCCTCGCCTGCTTTGCTTTCAATCCATACATCATGGCCATTGGCCACCAAAACCCCCACAGCCTCGGGTATCAGCCCTACCCTGTTTTCCTGAAAAGCGGTTTCCTTGGGAATTCCGATAAAGAGATCGGTTTCCCTTGTTTTGATATCGAGCGTCTCTTCAAGGGTCTCATAACTGAATGATCCTGATATTACTGGCTTGCTCATGTGCTAGATTCAATTGTTTAAAGGTTAAAATTACGGACTTCGTAATTAATTTTAAAGATTGGGGGCAATTTCAATGCTGATGCTTCGATTTCCGTCGGGCAGCGCCTCTACTTGAAAGTTTAAAAAATCCCCGGGCAATAGCCTTTCTGCCTTTTGAGGCCACTCTACAAGACACCATTCCCCGCTGTATAAAGCCTCTTCCACACCTGCATCAAGCGCTTCTTCTTCGCTGTTCAAACGATACCAGTCCATGTGAAAAACGGTCCCCTGATCTGTTTTGTACTGGCTGATAATGGAAAAAGTAGGACTGTTAGCCACATCCGAACTCCCCATAGCCCGCAACAAGGCGGCTGTGAAGGTAGTTTTGCCCGCACCCATTTCGCCATACAAAGCAATCACCCTTGCTGGCTGTGTTTGGAGCCACTTCCAGATTTCGCCTGCCGTTTGCGCTAATTCTCCAAGAGAAAATACCCATTGCATGGGTGCAAGATAAACCTAGGCAACGTAATTGGGAGGTATCCTGCCTTTGATAATACAAAAAGGACAACGAAAGAGGCTTTGTTAAACCCCTGAGCACACCTGCTAAGCCCCGAAAAGATGCCTTTTCTTTAGTAAGTTTGCCACAATGAACGCAAATAGCGATAAAACAAACTGGAAAGTTTCCGGCATGACCTGTGCCAACTGTGCGCTAAGCATCAACCGGGCATTGGAGAAAGAAGGGCTTTCCAATATATCGGTCAATGTAATTACCGGAGATGTAAGTTTTGATACACATGATACCAACGGCACCCTCAACAGTGCCCGCAAAAGAGTGGAATTACTGGGATATGAAATTCAGGATGAAGCCAATCCCGGGGAAGCACCAAAAAAGCAGCTTTTTGGTTTGTCGAAATATATGTTACGGTTTTGGATTACCCTCCCGCTAACCGCTATCCTGATGCTGCACATGATTCCGGGATTGGGCTTGCATTGGCTGATGAATCCATGGGTACAATTTGGGCTGGCATTGCCGGTGTACATTATAGGAATGGAATATTTTGGCATAAGTGCCATCCGAAGCATACGCTCCGGGATACCCAATATGAATGTGCTGATTGCACTCGGTGCCACAGCCGCTTTTGGGTACAGTTTATGGGGCATGTTTCAACCCGATCCATCGCAGTTTCTGTTTTTTGAAACGGCAGCCTCCATCATCACGATCGTTTTTATGGGCTATTACCTCGAAGATGTATCGGTAGAGCGTACCCAAAAAACCATTCGCGAACTGACCGTGCAGCATGTGGTGACCGCCCACATGATTGCCTATGACCCCAATGGGGAAGAAAACGTTTTTCCGGTGCCAAGTGATTCTCTGAAATCCGGAGACCTTGTATTGATAAGAACCGGGGAACAGGTACCCGCCGATTGCAAAATACTGACCGGAGAGGCCGAAGTAAACGAAGCCCTGCTAACCGGCGAAAGCGTCCCGGTTTTTAAGAAACAAGGCGATATGGTGATTGGGGGCAGTACGCTTACCAATGGCAACCTGAAAGCTTACGTACAGGCAGTAGGCGCCGATACCGTGAAAAGCAGCATTGTGGCGCTTATGAAAAAAGCACAAACAGAAAAACCACCTGTACAGCAACTCGCCGACCGCATCAGCGCCGTATTTATTCCGTTGGTATTGGTGGTGGCAGCGGCTACTTTTCTAATCAATTACTTTGGTTTCAACATCCCTTTCCAAAGCAGTCTGATGCGTGCCGTTGCCGTATTGGTAATTGCCTGCCCCTGTGCTATGGGACTTGCCACACCGGCGGCCATTGCCGTGGGATTGGGTCGTGCCGCCAAAAGCGGCATTCTTTTTACCGATGTAAGTCGGATGGAATTATTTAAAAATATTGAACGGATGGTTTTCGATAAAACCGGCACCCTGACCACCGGCAACTTCCGGGTGAAAGCTTTTGGATTGACACAACCCCAACTGGCACAGGTGGCAACAGACCCCATTGACGCAGAAAAAACAGAAGGGTCTTCTGAAGCGGACGAAGATGGTTTTAAAAAACTGGTGTATTCGCTGGAGAAATATTCGGCGCACCCCATTGCAAAAAGTATTACGACCGCCTGGAAACGTAAAGACGTGATCCGTTGGCAGAAAATTGAAGAGATCAAAGGGGCCGGCATGCAAGCCCTTGACCGCGAAGGGAACCAGTATTTTATTGGTTCGGCGGCATCTATAAAACAACCTGTTGAACCCGGACATAGTTTGTACGTAACCAAAAATGGCGATCTGTCAGGCTGGCTCGATATTGAAGACGAAATCCGCCCTGAAGCAAAAGAGGTGATAGATTTTTGCAATGCACAGGGTATTGAAACCATTATTTTAAGTGGAGATTCCGAAGCTAAATGCTGGCAGGTGGCCGATGAAGTGGGTATAGATAAGGTAGTAGCAGAACAGTCTCCTGCTCAAAAACTGGAAAAACTGGAAGCCTGGACAGCAGAAAAACCCACGGTAATGGTGGGAGACGGCATTAATGATGCGCCGGCATTGGCCAAAGCCACCATTAGTGTTTCGCTATCGGAAGCCTCGCAACTCGCCATTCAAAGTGCTTCGGTAGTGCTTACAAGCGGCGGACTGAAAGCCTTACCCAAAGCTATGCTGATAGGAAAGCATACTTATGGCACGGTAAAAAGCAACCTGTTCTGGGCATTTTCTTACAATATTGTAGCAATACCCATTGCAGCCGCTGGTTTTTTACACCCCGGCATTGCAGCACTCATTATGGGGGGCAGCGATGTAGTGCTGGCACTCAACAGCTTATGGTTGGGTATTAAAAAACTAAAGTAGGGTAAAGCCGGATATCGTTTTAGATAAAAAAACCAAACAGAAATAGAGGGTAGTTGATTATTTTTATAAAAAGCAACCATTTAACAGACCTGCCTTGTCGTTTGTAAGTTCAAAAAAAATACCGGCCATCCTGCATGACAGCCCCCATTGATATATTAAAAAAATATTTTGGATACCCCGCCTTCCGGCCTTTGCAATTGGAGATAATTGAGGCGGTACTGGCAGGCAAAGACACGATGGCTCTGCTGCCAACCGGTGGAGGCAAATCAGTTTGTTATCAGATACCTGCCTTATGCAAACCGGGTATCTGCCTGGTGATTACCCCGCTGATTGCCTTGATGAAGGATCAGGCAATGCAGCTCCGCCGCAGGAATATTTCGGCGCTCACCATCCATAGCGGGATGGCCTTTTTTGAGGTAAAAAAAACACTGCAGCAAGCCACCACCGATACCTATAAATTTCTGTTTGTAAGCCCCGAACGATTGCAAACCCGACTGTTCCGGGAATTCCTGCCCGGCATGCCCATCAATCTGGTAGCTATTGACGAGGCACACTGTATATCGCAATGGGGCTACGATTTCAGACCACCCTACCTCAAGATAGCCGATCTGCGGGAAGAACTGACAGATGTCCCGTTCCTCGCCCTCACCGCATCTGCAACACCCGAAGTACAAAAGGATATTTGTGCGAAACTGGCTATGGAGAATCCTGCTATTTTCACCCAATCTTTCGCCCGATCCAACCTTTCCTTCAGCGGATTTGAATCGCCGCACAAACTTAATAAACTGCTGGAGATTTTAAATAAGGTTCCGGGTACAGGACTGGTTTATTGCCGCAACCGCCGGCTCACCAAAGACATAAGCACCTGGCTTCAGCAGCAAGGCATTTCGGCTTCGGCCTACCATGCCGGACTTTCGAGTGAAGAACGCAACCTGAGGCAAACTGCCTGGATACAATCGGCCACCCGGGTAATGGTTTGTACCAATGCTTTTGGAATGGGGATAGATAAACCCGATGTAAGAACGGTGGTGCACATGGGGCCTCCTGATAACCTCGAAGATTATTATCAGGAAGCAGGCAGGGCAGGCAGAGATGGCAAAAAAGCCTTTGCGGTTTTGTTGTACAGTCCCGACGATTTAAAAACGATTGAAACATCGGTTGAAAAAAAGTACCCGCCTGTTGAGGTGATCCAAAAAGTGTATCAGGCGATTGCCAATTACCTGCAGTTGCCCATATACAGTGGCGAAGGGATGTATTTTGATTTTGATCTTTCGCGGTTTTGCGAAAGTTATAAAATAGATCCGGTGACCACGGTAAATGCTTTGCAAACCCTGGCAGGCGAAGGGTATATCAGTTTCAATGAATCGGTTTTTTTACCGGCAAGACTTGGGTTCAGCGCAACCAAAGACTACCTGTATCAATTTCAGCAGGAACAGCCCGGGCTCGAACCTTTGACCAAAGCCCTTTTGCGTACTTACGAAGGTATTTTTGACAATGAAGTAAATATCAACGAAAAAAGCCTGGCAAGAATTTTACGCTCCACCCCCGAAACAGTGGGTAAACAATTGCAGACGCTTGTTTTTTATCAGGTGGTAAAATACCTTCCTCAAAAAGATACGCCGCAACTATTTTTCCCCTATAATCGCATACCTGCCGATCAGGTGCTTATCCCTGCCAAAGCCTATGCTGCAGGCAAAGCAAGACATTTAAGCCGGGTACGGGAAATGATCCGCTATAGCTTTGGAAAAGGTTGCCGAAGCCTGATGATGCAGCATTATTTTGGAGAAAAAGAAGAAACCCCCTGCGGGAAATGCGATTATTGCCTTTCGCAGAAAAAACAGGAGATAACCAAGCATGCACAATTGCTGTCCTGGATAAAAGCAGCACAACCACTTTTCAATAAGGGTACGCTGGAAGGTGACGACCTGAGAAACAGCCTGCAACTTACCCGCTACCAAATGGAGCAACTTACCGACCTTGCCCTTCGGGAAGAAGTTTGGAGCGTGGAAGAGGATGGCAGGTTGAGGTTGAATAAAGGGTGAAAAATAAATGCGCTTTCAGGCTCTATAAATTATATGCAGATAATATTTATTTGCATACTACGATTAAAATAAGTTTGAAAAAACGAAACTTGCAAGGAATAGCTTCCCTATCATTCCTGTCATGTCTTAAAACATAATACAAAATCAGAAGGGTTCATTAAAAAAAAGAACTATTTCGCTGTAAGGACTAAATTTGTCTAACAAGTTCAGATTACTATTCAAGCCATTTAAAGGGGCATTATTGATGTACCCAATGGCCTGTTCATTAAATTGCCCACTCAAAGCTCCATACTTTCTATTCGTCAACCAATGCCCCATATGATATGCCCAACTTTCATAAAGTGCAATAATTGGAGAATTCCCGTTGTTACTCTGCCCATACGGGACAAATTCAGTGCCAAAATTCGTGGTTTTTTCAATAATAGAAGACTGTATAAAATTGCCATACTGCGTATTGCCTGCTTTGGCATAATGTGCTGCATGGGTAAATTCGTGGTAGCACAATTCCGCCATAGCATCCGTACCGGTGGTTACATTGTTTCCAAATCTGTTGTAACCAATAGTTACATCTATTGTGCCAGCAAGAGCTGTACCAAGTGTATTAAGGAAGGCAAGCGTATATTGGAATGATGAAACCAGTATAAACTGTCGTATAAAGTAATGGGCTAGGTATTGATAAATCTTTTGGCAAACATAGGTGCACTGCCTCCCCCATTGCCAGGCACTATGAGTATGCGCAATTTACTGGGCTTTACACCAATGCCTTCTGTTGGCGCATAGTCAAGTCTAAATTCCTGTACAGCATTGTGGGTGGTAGCAGCGGCCCAATGCCTTGCTCCCCTGCTTCTTACATCATTGTTATCATCCACATTATAAGGTATACTATTAAGATTACCTCTAAATTTACCCATGTTTATCTTTACCGGCATCAATATCTGCCATAGCCTTGCATCACGCAATCCTTTTACAATTGCATCATTATTTTTAAACTTAATTAAAAGGGTTGCTTTGTTGCGAAAGGTTTTGGTGAATGAATAATTGCCATTATTGTTAGTAAAGACCCGTTCAACTTTCAAAAATCTTCTTGCTACTATTCTGGCATTGCGAACGGATACTTGTTCATTTCTTACATTATCAGTAACCGTAATGGCACCGGCAGGTATAGTAGTAGGTGGTGGGGTGGGTAATGGAATTACACCCTTTCGGGTATCGAACCCACAAATCGCCCTGCACGCACAACTTAATGCACTTGGTCTGGAATTACAATAGCAGGAAGTTGTATTATTGGCTTCAAACCCACCGATTATTACTGAATTGGTAGTACAACCAGCAGTATCAACATTATTTCCAGTAATACGGAACGCCTCGTTTTCAAGCAAATAATTATTGGGTACGTGAATACTCAGCAACAATTTGTATGTAACACCTAAAGGTGGTACGAAATTTGGATTTACTACAGCATATAGCCATGGAATTTCTTCAGCAAGGGTAACGCCATCGTCCTTTAGTTTTGGTTTAAATTTTACAAATGGGTTCTTCATAAAATTTTAATTTAGTGAGGAAAATAATATTTGTTAGGATAGAAGCTGGCTTTCAGAAAACTTCAATAAATTTTTGTCGACAATTATCTCCAAAAACCATCCAAAGAAGGCTGTCAAGTTTATACACCCGGAATTACTTCTGTAAATGAGAGGGTTATGCAATTGCCATGATAATACAACAGAGGTTTTTCATAATAAAAAAATTTTGCTGACCTGTAAACGATTAACAACCATTTTCCTGAGAAACTCAACTTCTTTATTTACAGAAATTCAAGGCGAATGTAAAATTATTCCATTCAAAAATATAGCTATCTAAAGCCAACCAAAGAGGTGTAGTGAGTCCAGAATTTTTTCTTAGTAGACTCAATTAATACTTTGAATTGTCCTCCGGAAATTAATGTGAGTTGTTTAAACAGTATCATTCTCATGACCCGGATTCCTGTTAATCGGGTTAAAATCAGAATTGAAACACTTGGATTCTGTACCCCTAAAATTTGTAACTAATAATTGCTTAACCTCAATTGAATTTCTAAACAAACTGAACCATACCGACCAAAATCCATAACCTCTTGCCAAGTCAAGTATTGTATATGCATCTATTAAATCGCGATCATACTTAATTAAATTTCGTTTTGCTATTTCCCACACCTCCCTTCGTCTATCCCAACGTTTGTCTTTATGTAAGTGGTTTGGATGACCAGGTCTTTTGTCTAGTCCAACAAGATTGATTAATGCAACAGCATTTGCAAGTTCTTGATTATGTAAAGTATTATTGACTTGAACAAAGCCACCTTCTCCGTAAATGATACTTATGGCAGTATTATTTAGATTAGGAAGGTGAATGGTGCCGAATACAACATCTTTTTCACTTTTATTATCTGCACCATTGCATCTGGCACATGCCAAAAGAAAATTTGACCATAAATATTTCTTTGCAAAATATTGAGATAATCCTTTAGGTTGGATATGCTCAACATGAACCGCCTCATCCTGTGCAGGTCTTTCGCAATAACTGCAATAAGCATCAATATTCCTTTCCAAATCTGGCTTTGCATCCTGATAAGGATTATAAAATTCATTAATCGGGGGTATTATGGTTGCATCGGTATGTATCCATTTTTTTACTGGTCTCATAAGTTAGAAGCTTTTCTTTCAGATTTTAATAATGCAACAAATGCTGGATCTTCACTGAATTTGTCTTCTAATAAATTTAACTGATTTCTTAATGCTGCAACTTGTGCATCGTTTTTACTGGTTTTCCCTTGTTCAATCAAATCATAATAGTTTGCAGCAACCTCTTCCATTTCCAGAAAAGCATGGCTTCTCGGTACGTTTTTAACCCCCATTTCTGTTGAAGAAATTTCCTCGATACTTCTTCTGAAAGGATCGCTTTCAATATCTAATTGCTCTTCAAGAATGATTAATTCTTCTTTCTTTAAACTTTGTACTATGAAGGGAGAATGAGATGTAACAATGAATTGTAAGCCAGGGAAAGCATTTTTCAAATCCTGCACAATATGCATTTGCCAATTAGGGTGTAGGTGCATATCCAACTCGTCAATAAGTACAACTCCTTCAGTTTCAACGACCGCATTTAAGCCTTTAAAACCATTAAGAATTACGCATCTGAATGCCAACTCGGCTACTAAATTCAACATTGCTTTAAGCCCATCACTCATGTTAGAGTGAAGTGTTTTCCCGACTGAATGTTGGTCAATTACCACATTAGCTTCAAATTCCTGGTAATAACTGTTGTATTCAATATCTTTCAAATATGGTATAGCAGTATTGATTGCATTGAATACAGCGTTTTTTGTTCCAGGAAATTCCTTTTTATATTCAAGGTCTTTATCATAGTTGTGCATCCACTCAATAACTCCATCAAAATCAACTTTCTCAGAAAGGGCTGCTAAAAATGCTTTTTCCCTTTGTGTTCTGCGACTTTGCGCTTTTTTACCTTTTCGCAATTGAGCAACAGTTCTTTCAGTACCAAAACTTGCGACAATAGGCATTGGAATTTGAGCATTTGCTTTTTGTCTTAGTAAACTGTCAACTACCACCATTAAATCACCTGCATCCCGTTGGTTGTGACTAGTGGTATTGTTTTTTAGCATTACTCTGGTCCAAGCTGTATCATATGAAACATGAGAGAACTTTGCTAACGTAGAAATGAGTGTTTGATCAGGGTTTTTTAAATAGCCCCTTTCCAATTCATTCCATTTAACAAAAGCTTCCCCATCTTTAAACTGCCTTCTGTAATTTCTTGAGGCGGGTATGTCAAGACATTGTAGATAGCCACCTAATACAACCTGAATAGAGTGCAATAAGGTGGATTTTCCTGTGGCATTATTGCCAATAGCAACATTGAACTTTGGATTAAAGGAAAAATTCTTTTTCTCAAAGCCTTTAAAATTCTGGATATAAACTTCTTTTATCAGCATATCTTAATATTATACATACTTTTTGATAAGATTTTCATTTTTTTGTAAGCCTCCTAAGTTTTGAAATTCATGAATAGCAATTTCAATAAAATAATTATCCATTAAAAATACAATTTTGAAAGCTTAATATGATTTTCAATATATTTTTATTCGATCGTATAAAAAATTAAAGGATACAATTTCCTTTAGGATTTATTATTATCAAAGGTTTTATGTTGTAGCCTTACAGTGTCAACGGGTAATTTTCAGAGTCATTGATTATTTCTTTTTAATTCACAAAACTTTCAAATACCTATTATCCTTACCTCTTCGTCCCAAACAATGCTCCCAACAAAGTCCTCGTAAGCATAGTCGCCGCGGTTCGTAGCGATGATTTTACAACTGAATTATCAAGGACCTGCTCCATCATGCTCGGTGGTTCTTTTTCTTTTTTTGCCGCTATTGCTTTGGTCGTCTGTTTGGCGTTTACCATTTTTTCTTTCAGCAATTCGTAGGCGCTTTCATTGTCCACTTCTGCATTATAGGTAGCTGCCAGTTTGCTGCGTTTTACCAGGTCGAGTACTTCGCCCTCACTTAATACATCCATCCGGCTACGGGGTGCGCTCAGCATTACATGTACAAGTGGCGTAGGAATTCCTTTCTCGTTTAGGCAGGTAAACAAGGCTTCCCCTACCCCTACCTGTGTCAGGAGTTCGTCCGTTTTATAAAAATCTGATAATGGATAGTTCTCCGCGGTTTGCTTGATTACTTTTCGGTCGGCAGCGGTAAAAGCACGCAAGGCATGCTGCACTTTCATACCCAACTGCCCAAGAATTCCCGAAGGCACATCCATCGGGTTCTGTGTACAAAAAAAGATACCAATACCCTTGGAACGGATCAGCTTTATGGTGGTTTCAATTTGCTGCAAAAGCGCTTTGCTTGCTTCCCGAAAAATCAGGTGGGCTTCGTCAATAAACAACACAAGTTTTGGCTTGTCCAAATCGCCTACTTCGGGGCTTGTGCTATACAGTTCGGCAAGCAGTTGCAGCATAAACGTACTGAACAATTTAGGCTTGTCCTGCAGATCCATCACCCTTAAAACACTGATGATGCCCTGCCCTTCGGCATCAATCCGCATCAGGTCTCTTACATCAAAACTTACTTCCCCAAAAAAATCAGTGCCGCCCTGCTGCTCAAGTTCTATGATTTTACGCTGAATGGTACTGAGACTGACGGTGGATATTTTGCCATATTCTTCCTCTATTTCAGCCTTGCCATCGTTGCCGGCAAATTGCAAAAGTGTTTTGAAATCTTTTATATCGAGCAGGGGCAATTGATGGTCGTCGCTGTATTTAAAAAGCATAGCCACCAAACCACCTTGTGTATCGTTGAGCCCGAGGATTTTACTAAACAATATAGGCCCAAATTCGGTAACGGTCGCCCGCAACCTTACGCCCTGTTGTTTGGGGGTTAAGGTAAGCAGTTCAGAAGGGAAACCGCTAGGCTCGAAGGGAATACCAATCAGTTCGCTGCGTTCCGTAATTTTATCATTGTTGTTGCCCGGTACGGCAAGCCCGCTCAGGTCGCCTTTTATATCCATCACCAAAACCGGGATCCCCTCGCTGCTGAGATATTCGCTGATCAATTGAAGCGTTTTGGTTTTTCCGGTACCGGTTGCCCCGGCTATCAGTCCATGACGGTTCAGCATTTTTAGCGGTAAATAAACATCTGCTCCGGGCACCACCTCTTTGTTCAATTTGGCTCTGCCTATTTTTACAGAGGGTCCTTTAAAGGTATATCCTGCCTGTACAGACTCAACAAATTTTTCCTGCGACATATTAAATATTTTATGAAGTCTCAAATATAAGCCTCCAAAGGCGATGCTTGTTGCCTGATATCCATTATTTTTACCCCAATCAATAGCTGCTTATGTTTCAGATAGAAAGAACAGATTCCGCCAATGACGATTTTAAAGCACTCGTGAAATTGCTCGATGAAGAGCTTACGGTTCGCGATGGAGCCGATCATCCTTTCTATGATCAATTCAACAAATTAGACCGCATTAAATATGTGGTGGTAGCTTACCTCGAAGAAGAACCGGTGGGCTGTGGCGCCATCAAGGCTTTTGATGCCGGCATCATGGAGATAAAAAGAATGTATGTAAAACCAGAACTCCGCGGCCGGGGGATTGCTGTCGCGCTTCTACAGGAACTGGAAAAATGGTCATCAGCACTTGGCGTAAAAGCCTGTATCCTCGAAACCGGGGTCAATCAACCCGAAGCTATTTCTTTGTATAAAAAATGCCAGTACCAAATACGGGAAAACTATGGGCCTTATGCCGGTGTGGAAAAAAGCATCTGCTTTCAAAAGAATTTGGTCTGAAAAACGGGTTCCCCGATTACTCCCTACCTTCCTGACGTCCAACCGGGATATTCTTCCTTTCATTTAATACCAATACTACTTATGAGAAAAATAAGCTTCGTGCTTGCGGTATTGGGTTTTGCCCATCTGAGCAATGCCCAAGCCACCTTTCATGTAAATGGTGTAGCCAATCCCAAAACAGGGAGCTATGCATTTACCCATGCAACCATTGTACAAGACGCCAACAAAACCATCAATAATGGTACCCTTGTGATTCAGGATGGCAAGATTGTTTCGGTGGGTGAAAACATTGCCATACCAAAAGACGCTGTGGTGGTGGATTGCAATGGTAAATTTATTTATCCTTCCTTTATTGATGCCTATAGTTCTTATGGCATGCCAGTACCACAACGGTCTGCTGCCGGGTTCAATTTCAGAGCACCGGCTCAGCTTACCAACGGCCAAAAAGGAGCTTATGGCTGGAATCAGGCACTGCGTACCGATATTGAAGGAGCAAGAGTTTTTGGTGCTGATGATGCCAAAGCCAAACCAATGCGTGATGCAGGATTTGGTGCCGTAATATCGCACCATCCCGATGGTATTGCCCGGGGTACAGGTATTGTAGCTTCGCTGGCCAATGAAGTGGATAACAAAGTGATATTAAAAGAAAGAGCGAGTGCGCATTATTCTTTTAGCAAAGGCATCTCAAGCCAATCTTATCCCAGTTCTCTGATGGGATCCATTGCCCTGCTCCGTCAAACTTTTCTCGATGCCGACTGGTACAAAAATAATCCCAAGACCGAAGGGGTCAACCTTTCCCTGCAATATTTCAATGAGCAACGCAGCCTGCCACAGGTATTTGAAGCCAACGATAAATGGCAGGATCTGCGCGCCGACAAACTTGGAGACGAGTTTGGCGTGCAGTACATCATCAAAGGAGGCGGTAATGAATACCAGCGGTTGAGTGAAATCAAAGCCACCAATGCCACTTACATCCTTCCGCTGAATTTTCCGGCACCCATGGATGTAGATGATCCGGCCGAAATGCGTTTTGTAGGTATTGACCAGTTAAAGAACTGGGAACTTGCACCCACAAACCCCGCAGCTTTCGAAAAAGCAGGCATTCCTTTTTGCCTGACAACCGACGACCTTGGCAGCGCTGCTGAATTTTTACCTAATCTGCGGAAGGCTATCGAATATGGCCTGAGCGAAAAAGCAGCCATGGAAGCTTTGACCAAAAATCCTGCGACCCTGTTTGGTGTTTACGATCAGATTGGCAGTATTGAAGCAGGTAAATGGGCCAATTTCATGATTACTTCCGCACCGGTTTTCAGCGATAAAGCTACCATCCACAGCAACTGGATTCAAGGCATAAAACATGAGGTAAAAGAAAGTAATTATTTTGAGGTGAAAGGAAATTACACCTTAACCATCATGGATAATCCAACACGTACCCTGAAAATGAACCTGAAAGACGGAGGCGTGGCAAGCTTTATTGACAAGGATACCATCAATGGCAAATACAGCTACGACGGCAAACTGGTAAAACTCAGCTATGCCAGAGGCCGTGGTGAAAATGCTACCGATATTACTTTTAGCGGGGTTGCCACTACACCTGAGCTATGGAGCGGTCAGGGACTTAATGAAAAAGGACAGTATTTTATCTGGAAGGCTTCTTTTGAAAATGCGGGAGAACCTAAAGTTGACTCAGCAAAGGAGAAGAAACCCATGGAATTGGGTAAAATTACCTACCCGTTTCTACCTTACGGAAATGAGACCATGCCTGCTAAGGAAACGCTGTTGATTAAAAATGCTACCGTTTGGACAAGCGATGCAAAAGGCATTTTACCCGCTACAGATGTTTTGGTAAAAAATGGTAAGATTGCCGCCATCGGTAAAAATCTGAGCGAAGCAGGTGCCCGCATTATTGATGGTACCGGCAAACACCTGAGCGCAGGAATCATTGATGAGCACTCGCATATTGCAGCCGCTTCTATTAATGAAGGAGGACAAAGTGTAACGAGTGAAGTACGGATTAAAGACAATATTGATCCCGAAGACATCAATATTTACCGGCAGTTGAGCGGTGGGGTCACCACTTCGCATATCCTGCACGGTTCGGCCAATACCATTGGTGGACAAACACAATTGATCAAGCTGCGTTGGGGTGCCAATGCAGAAGGTATGATGTTTGAAGGTTCTGATGGATTTATCAAGTTTGCTCTTGGCGAAAACGTAAAACGATCTTCTTCTTCGCTTGGCAATAATCGTTTCCCCGATAGCCGCATGGGTGTGGAACAGGTATTGGATGATGCTTTCAACCGGGCTTCGGATTATGAAAAAGACTGGAAGAATTACATGGGGCTCGATGCCAAAAAGAAAGTGGGTACTTCTGCTCCCCGCCGCGACTTAAAGCTCGATGCACTGGTGGAGATCATGAATAAAAAGCGTTTTATCACCTGCCACAGCTATGTACAAAGTGAAATTACAGGGATGATGCGTATTGCTGAGAAATACGGATTTGTACTGAATACATTTACCCATATCCTCGAAGGATACAAAGTGGCAGATAAAATGAAAGCACATGGTGCAGCCGCCTCCACCTTTAGCGACTGGTGGAATTACAAAATGGAAGTAGTGGATGCCATTCCACAAAATGCAGCTATCTTAACCAGAGTAGGCGTTAATACAGCCATCAATAGTGATGATGCTGAAATGGCCCGCCGCCTTAATCAGGAAGCTGCCAAGAGTGTGAAATATGGTGGCCTTACCGAAGAACAATCCCTGAACATGGTGACCATCAATCCAGCTAAAATGTTGCATGTAGACAACAAAGTAGGAAGTATTGTGGTAGGTAAAGATGCCGACCTTGTATTGTGGAGCGATAACCCATTAAGCATTTATGCCATGTCGTTGTACACCATTGTAGATGGCACAGTTTACTTCGATCGTGAAAAAGATGCGCAAATGCGGGAGCAGATCAAAACAGAAAAGCAGCGTTTGATTCAAAAAATCGCCGCTTTAAAGCGAAGCCTGGGTGCCGGTGGTGGAGGCCGTGGTTTTCAGCGTCCAACCCCGCGCTTTGAGTTGATGAACACCTGTACCGACCACTACCATAGCCATGGTTTGCTGGTGATTGACGCAGAAGAAGTGATTGAAAATAATTAACCAGGGAGTCCTTCTATTTTTTTAAATAAAGAAAGAGGCTGACACCATAAAATATTAAAAATGATGAAACGACTTTTTTTATACCTGTTGGTGGTTGCCGGAGTGGGAACCGCTACAGCGCAGGAGACTGTTTATCCTGCACCTGCCCAAAAAACACCCTTTGCGCTTACCAACGCCACCATCCATGTAGGAAATGGACAAGTGATTGAAAATGGTATGGTAGTAGTAACCAATGGAAAAATTACCGAAGTAAAGACAGCCGGCCCGGTAAGCGGCATGGAAGTGATTGATTGCAAAGGACAGCATATTTACCCCGGTCTCATTCTTTCTACGAGCCAGTTGGGTTTGGTAGAAGTAAACAGTGTGCGGGCCACCGATGATGGCACTGAGATTGGGGATGTAAACCCAAGTGTGCGTTCTATTGTTGCCTATAACACGGACAGCAAGGTGATCAATGTATTGCGTACCAATGGTATCCTGCTGGCCAATGTAATTCCTGATGGCGGGCTGGTATCTGGCAGCTCGAGTGTGGTGCAGCTTGATGCCTGGAACTGGGAAGATGCGGCCTATGTTACAGATGGTGGCATGCATTTCCGGATGCCACGTTTGCTGGCACGCAATAATCGGAGCCGCCGCGGAGGTTTAGGACAACCTACAGTAGATCCGGTTCAGCAAGGACTAGATCAGATTGAAGCGGTAAAGGTATTTTTCCGGGAAGCAAAAGCTTATATGGAACAAACCAACCCCAACCCTGTCAACCTGAAATATGAAGCTGCCAAGCCGGTTTTTACCAAAAAACAAAAGCTTTTCATCCATTGCGATATTGTAAAAGAAATGCTGGTGGCAGTTGATTTTGTAAAGGAATTTGGTTTCGATGTGGTGATTGCAGGAGGGATGGATAGCTGGCGGATTGCTCCTTTGCTAAAGGAAAACAATATTGCTGTTATCCTTGATCAGATGCACAACCTGCCTACCATGATGGATGACGATGTAGATCAACCTTATAAAACACCTTCCCTGTTGCAAAAGGCCGGTGTGCTATTCTCCATTACCGATGAGGATGGCAACAGCCGCTACCGCAACCTTGCCTTCAACGCCGGTACGGCTGCTGCTTACGGACTTACCAAGGAGCAGGCCTTAAGCGCTATTACGCTAAATGCCGCCAAAATTCTGGGTATTGATGACCGCACCGGTTCCATTGAAAAAGGAAAAGATGCCAATATCGTAGTAAGTACCGGGGACATCCTCGATATGCGCACCAATAAAATCACCCATGCTTTTATTCAGGGCAGAAACATCAACCGGACCGATAAGCACAAGCAACTTTCAGAGCGATACGAGTATAAATATGGTTTGACGGAAAAGAAATAAAAAACCGCAAAGCAATAAAAAAGGGCTGGCAATTTTAGTATTGTCAGCCCTTTTTATTGTAAAATGAAACCGGCTTTTTTAGAACTTCGCTCCTACCGAAACAAAGAAATTCCTGCCATCGGCTGGCATCAATCCGGGACCAGGATAGCCACCTGCCCGGCGGGTAAAGTAGTTGTCATCCAAAATATTATTTAGCCCAACACGCAGGTTGTATTTTTCCAGAAACTTATAGTTCATACTGATATCGCCGATATGGTAGGCAGGAATAAGACCTGCTTGTCCGTTGGCTGTAGGCATTACTGTATTTTGTGCATTGCTGAAGGCATCGCCTACATAACTCCACTGCATGGTGGCAGTAAGCCCTTTGTAAAAATAATTGATCCCGTAACGAATGATCCATTCCGGTGCATTCTCCACCTTATTATTTTTATAAGAAGTAGTCACCAGCGTATTACCGCTTCTGCTGCTAAGGCTATAATCTCCATAACGGGCATCGGTGTACCCTACTGAACTGAATATACTGAACGACCCCTTGGAAAGGTTCTGCGAAAAGGCTTTGATAGGATTGAATTCTACCAGTGCCTCTACCCCTTTTGAGCGGCTGTTACCTACATTGGTGCGGTAGTTATAAAAACTGCCATCATTATTTTGCAGCGTAAGCAAACCAATCCGGTTATCGTATTGCATCAGAAAGACCCCCACATCAAAAAGCAAGTAGTCGTTTAGTTTACCACGATAACCAAGATCGAGGTTGTAGCCTTTGGCATCCTTCAGATTAGGATCAATCACATCGGTGGTTACATTGGCAATAATATCGGAAAACAAGACCGGACGGTAGGCTTGGCTAAAATTGGCATATAGTTCCGTTTTGCCTAAATGGTACTCTGCCCCCAAGCCAGCAATTATAAAACTGCGGTTTTGGGTTTGGTTGGCGGCTTTTACCGCAGCATTATTCACCACATTCAATTGGCCCTGCACTTCATTGTCAATACTTTCCAACCGGATCCCCGGAATGATGTTCAGGCGCTTGCCCACCCGGAAAATATTTTCTGCAAATACCGCGACATTGCGGGTATCGAACTGTAACTGTGTGGCATAATTGCCAATCACATCGGTATTAAAATCACTGCCCGTATCACCTTTACCGTTTGTATATCGGTTGGTACGGCCTCTGTAGTACCGGACACCCGCCGACAAAGTGCTTTTTGCTCCAAGTAAATTATAGTCCCCAAGATACCTGAATTCAGCCCCCGCATTCCGGTATTCATCTACATTAATGTCGCGGTTATTGTATTGCAAGGTAACCGGGTTGATAGAATCCCTGACATTAGGCGATTGCATGAACCCGATACTGCTGCGGTCGCCTGAAAGTGCAAACAGGCTTGCTTCCAACCGGTGGTTTTCCGAAAACTGATAGCTTGCTTTCAATGCTGCAATGGTCCATTTCAGGTCAAACCAATTGCGGCTGCGCAGGCTTTGCCTGGCATTTACCCCAAATTGTGCATCGGTCAATCCACCCGGCTGCTGACTATTGGCATTCCAGTTGGTGATTTCGGCGGTTACTTTCAATTTAGTATTCACCTTATAAGTGACAGTGGCAAAACCCGTTCCTACGCGGTATTGGCCATTTTCGCGCCATCCATCGCTCGCTCTGTGATCATAAAAAGCATAATAATGCAGCTTTTTCGTTTCGCCTCCCACCGCATTGTAGGTATTGGTAAGTCCATAACTCCCAATGGTATTTTGTGTTTCAAACTGAAAAGCTTTGTTGATGTCGGAACCATCCCGCATGATAAAATTGATCATGCCGCCAAACTGAGGGCCGTATTGTAACGAGCCCGCTCCCCGTACTACCTGTATCCGCTGAACCGCCTGCAACTGCGGTGTATAATATGCTTCCGGGTATCCAAAAGGGTCCGCGGATATATCATACCCATTTTGCCGGGTATTGAATTCCCAACTACGGTTGGGGCTTAACCCCCTTGCTGCCACCCCAATCTGTATACCGCTGCCATCGCTCTCCCATACGTGTACACCCGGCACTTTGGCCATTACCTGCCGCATGGTATTGGTTACAATATTGGCATTGAGGTTGTCTATTACAATCAGGCTATTCTTTTTACCCGCCATAATGCTGGTTCCAACTATTTCAGGTAGCTGATGGATATCGGCACGGCTGTATTGGCCAATGACGGTAATTTCTTTTACATAAGATTCGGTAGCACTCAGCGTATCTTTTATTTCGGTGGTTTGTGCAGATAGTGTTTGTTGCAGCAATAACAAAGCTGCAACGTGTGTAAAATTCCTCATTATCATGATTAGTCGTTCTATTTTTTGAATGAGGCAAAATTGAGCCTCTAGCAAAAAATAATGGTTCCCTATCGGGAAAAACGAATTACGGATATGGGAATTCCAAAAAAAGGATGGCAGGCAATACAGGAAAAAAGCCTTTACAGGAGAGGGTTTGGGAGGATATTGGACAATTAAAAAACCGCCTGACCCAATGAAAGATCAAGCGGTTTATGGTAAAAAATCTTTGGAAAACCTTCGATTATTTTTAATTATTGAGCATCAGCGGCATTGCCAACATCAACAGATCTTCATTATCTCCTTGTTCAGAAGGTTTCAAAATACCCGCTTTTGTGGGTCCGCTCAGTTCGAGTTGCACTTCATCGGTATCGGTCGCATTCAGCATTTCAATCAGGAATTTGGCATTGAATGCAATGGACATATCCACGCCATCAAACTGACAGGCCATGGTTTCGTTGCCTTCAAAACTGAAATCAATATCCTGCGCTGCCAATTGGAGTTGGTTGCCGGTGATGGTCAACGCTACCTGATTGGTGCTTTTATTGGAATAAATGCTCACCCGACGTAAAGCCTGAGTAAAATCAGCCCTCGATACGGTCATGATATACGGGTTATCGGCAGGGATCACCACTTTGTAGTCTGGGAAACGGGAGTCGATCAACCGGCAGCTCATTTTTGTAGTATTGTGCGATACAAACAAATGGCTATTGTTGTAGCTCAGCGTGATCTCATCATTGTTGTCCGGCAAAGCAGACTTCAACAGGGTCAATGGCTTACGCGGTACAATAAAAGAATCCTGCTGCGGACAACTTACATCTTTACGACGGTATTTCACCAATCGGTGGGCATCAGTTGCTACGGTTTGCAAGCCATTATTGAACAGTTCGAAGAAAACTCCGGTCATAGCAGGCCGCATTTCGTCTGTAGCTACTGCAAACAAGGTTTTGCTGATGGCTTTTACCAAACCACTGCTGGTCATACTGAAACTGTTGGTACCATCGCTTTCGGGCTGTTTGGGGTAATTGTCCGGGTTTTCGCCCATTACCTTATACTTACCGTTATCGCTGGTAATATCAATGGCAAAATTGGCATCAATATTAAAAGTCAATGGCTGATCGGGCAGATTTTTCAGGGTATCCATCAGAATACGTGCCGGAATACATACCCGGCCTTGTTCGCGGGCCTCTACTTCAAGCGACACATGCATCATGGTCTCAAGGTCGGTAGCGGTTACGGTCAGGGTATTTTGCTCTATTTCGAAATAAAAATCTTCGAGTATAGGCAATACGCTGTTGGTCTGGATAACACCGTTAATTTGCTGCAATTGTTTCAGCAAAGAGGAAGAGGAAACGACAAACTTCATAGCAGTTTGATATTTTTAGATAAATTTTCGATTCAAACGTAAGCTAAAATCAGCACGCATGCAAAGTAACGATACAGGAATTATAAAAAGGAATCAATTTTGTGGTTGATGGAAGAAAAAAAACAGCACCTCACGCCCTTGCAGGCAAAAGAAAAAATAAAGCATTATTGTGCCTGGTCCGAGCGTAGCCACAGCGATGTGCGCAATAAACTATATAACTACGGGTTGAGAACCCATGAACTTGAGCCCATCATCAGCTATCTGATTGAAGAAAACTACCTGAATGAAGAACGTTATGCGGTTCAGTTTGCCGGTGGCCATTTTCGATTAAAAAAATGGGGGAAAGTAAAAATTGTACAGGCACTCCGGATGAAGGGGGTCAGCGATTACTGTATAAAAAAGGGGCTTAGGGAAATAGAGGAAGATGCTTATGAGGCGCTTTTAAACAAGTTGGCTATCCAAAAATGGCAGGAAACCAAGGGGCAGAAACCGATATCGAGGTGGAATAAGACAAGACAATTTCTTTTACAACGCGGCTTTGAACCACAGCTTATTTTGCCCGTTTTAAGAAAATTACAAGAGGACTAACAAGGGCGAAAGCTGTCTTATTCCGGTAACTTTCTTTTACCTTTAGCCAAAAATCATCATGCATACACACCTCGTAAATGCCTCCATTCAAGCCATACCGCTGGTACAGGACAAACACCCCTACCTGTGGGTAGATGAAGTGATTACCCTCATACAGCAAAGCGGTCTTACCTACCTTGTGGGGCCATTTGGCACGACAGTACAGGGCACCTACCCCGAGGTGCGCAACCTGGTGGATGCTATCAACAACGACCTTTCGGCGAGAGCATGCCCCGAATGGCTGCTGAATGTACAATGGCAGTTTAAGACCGGTGCCGATAGCACTTTCGATGAAAAATTAGTGAAATACACAAAGCCCTAAGTTGTTTATTGGTAAACCGGGCTTTTTATAAAACAGCAAAAAAAAGCCCTACACATTTCCGGAGTTGGTTTTTTTTATCGATATTTAGCCAAAGGTTTAAAAAATGGAACTGAACACCTTTATACAAACTTATGATTGGCCGCAAGCTGTGGTTTTACTGGAAGGCAAACGAAAAGTATTGGCTGCAGATGCCCCAAAACTAGTGGAATTGGGTGCCTTGTTAGCCCGGCATACCAAACATATCCTTTTCAGAAGCGGCAATGCAGATGGATCAGACTACCTTTTTTCGAAGGGAGTGGTTTCGGTTCACCCCTTGCGACTACAGGTGATAACGCCTTACACGGGGCACCGGCAAAAGACCAATCTCGCCTACGATTCCATTTCACTCGACGATATTGATATGGCTGCGGAAGAATTGATTTACCAAACCAAAAGCAACATGCGGGTATCCAACCTCGTGGATCAGTACGTTGCGGGAGAAAGGACCCATTTTTCCATAAAAGCTGCCTACCTGCTACGTGATACGGTAAAAGTAATTGGTACCGATACACTATCCCCCGCCTCCTTTGGCATTTTTTACGATGACCTGAAAAAACCTAAAACTGGCGGAACCGGGCATACTATGCAAGTTTGCGATAACAAATCCATCCCCCGGATCAATCAGCAAGTTTGGTTTCATTGGTTGTAATAGTTTGCCGACGGTATCCGCAAACAGGTATTATTTTTACCTCCTGTAAAAAATAATTGAGATAGCCAGAAACCATCCTGCATAAAAAGATACAACCATGAAGAAAATTGCTATGATCCCTGCAAGATATGCAGCCACCCGGTTTCCGGGAAAATTAATGCAGATGCTGGGTCCCAAAACCATTATCCGGCACACCTACGACAACACCTTGGCTACCGGGCTTTTCGACGAAGTGGTGGTGGTAACCGATAGCGACATCATTTTTGATGAAATTACCCAACATGGCGGCACTGCAAAAATGAGTATCCGAAGCCATGAAAGCGGCAGCGACCGGATAGCAGAAGGAGTTGCCGATATGGAGGTGGATATTGTGGTAAATGTACAGGGCGATGAGCCTTTTGTAAAAAGAGAGCCGCTGGAAAAACTGCTCGAAGTATTTGAAGGCGAAACAGGCAAAACCGTGCAAGTGGCTAGCCTGATGCAAGTGCTGACAGATCCCAAAAGCATTGCCGATCCCAATTACGTAAAAGTGGCGGTGGACCGGCAAATGAACAGCCTCCTATTCAGCCGCTCCCCTATTCCCTATCACCGGGACCTAGATATCGCCCCGGTTTACTATGAACATATTGGGGTGTATGCTTTCCGCAAAAAAGCACTACTTGATTTCACCGCCTGGCCCATGACCCCGCTGGAGGCAGCCGAAAAAGTAGAATGTCTACGCTATCTGGAATATGGCATCCCGCTCAAAATGGTAGTGGTTGATTATTTTGGTGTAGAAATAGATACCCCCGAAGACCTCGCAAAAGCATCCGGTTTACTCTCCTGATTTTTATTTAAAGTCGCGTAGATAACTGCAACGGTTGAAAGCATATTTGTAAAATTTTGTTTGTCCGTACTGGCTTTTAAACTGTCCCAATAGCGGGTGTTTTCTAAAGGCACGTTGAAAGGCCTTTTCGGCGCGGTCAGATGCCTGCCCTTGTTCGTAATTGTAATCCGGGCGGATAATCTGCCTTTGAGCGCATTTAGCGGCAAGGAAAAAAGCGGCGGCCTGAAATTCTTTGTTTTGGGTGGACAAAGCAACTGCTTTTTCAAAATAAGAACGCGCCTTTTGCACTTCAAAATATTCTTTCCGCCAACCGGTGTACATCCCATTGTTCCATAAAACGGTAGAGCGCCCATAGTCGAGTGCCATCCACGCATTGCCATAATAGCTGATGTTGTAATAAGCCGCGCCAAGGGTGTAAGCAATCCGCCCCTTTTCTGCAGGATCGGTAGTGGTTTCAAGTTGCTTTTCAAAGCCCCGCATTTTTTTGGCAAAATCCAGTTTGCCCATGGGTACTTTCAGCGTCTTGTCGTAACGCTGCCAGTCATTGAGGTAGTCGTGAAAAGGATCCACGGTCAACGTGTCATAATCATAGGTATTTTGATTGACCACAAGTGCCGTAAGTTGCTCTGCTTCGTCCGATTTTTGTAACCAGGAAACAGCGGATTCCCAATCATGATCCCGCAGATAAGAGGTGCCTAAAAAATCTACCACTTCTGCTAAGCCAAAAGAAGTTTGACGCGTAATAAAGGCATCGAAGTCTTTGAGACCGGGTTGTTGTAAAAATGAATAGAGCTTCAACACCTCTTGGGTGTTCATTTCACTTCGTACATAATCAATTCCCATGGTTCCGGACCCGATGAAAAATTCTTCATCCACAGGTAGTGTATTTTTAAACTTGCTCAAATCGGCCACGCCGAGGCAAAGGGCTGTTTTATAAACATCGCCTTGTGCATAATATTTAGGTGCCAATACCTGCGTAAAAAGGTTGCGCATAAAAATCCGGTATTCCGCATCCTTTTCCGCCATTTTGAACAGCCACTCCAAACCGGGAAGCCAGGCCTTTTCATCTGTATGCGTTATGGTTTTACTTTTTGCAATACCTGCCATTAATCCAATCAATCGGCTTTGGTTTACTAAGTTTTCATCTGATGTGCCTTGCTTCATTTTGCCCGCCCACTGCAACGCCCTTTCAGAGTCGCCGGCCATATAAGAGAGGTAGGCTGCTGCCGTCTGGAAAAATCCCGTTTGGGGTACGTCGGTATCCTTCGCCACTTTTTCGCAAAACGCAAGCAACTTATTCAACTGCGTCAAATCTGTTCCGCCTTTGGAATTGTTATAGCCGTAAAAAGATTCCTTGCTACCGGCTTGTCTGTTCAATCGGGGCGTAAGAAAATTTTCTTCTAACTTATTGATTTCGCGTAAAGCCAATACACGCAATAAAGGATTGGTTTTGTCTAGCCGGTACACTTCCTGCAAATTGGGTAAAGCAACCTCCAAACCATGCAATCCGTAAAGCGCTTCCACCAATGCCTTATCCTTGTTGGTGGGTGCCTTTTGCAATACCAACATTTTTAAACTTTCATCCCCTTTGCGGATGGACCATAAAAAACTAAGGTATATTTTTTTGCGGTCGTAGTTAGCCTGCTCAAATGCTTTGGCATACCAGTAAGCAGCATCAGGATAAATTTGCATTTCATAATAGGCTCCGGCCTTATAGGAGAGTGCCATAGCATTCAGGGTTCCGGTTTCTTCTTTGTCTCCAAAAAACGTATTTACTTTTTCAATACAAAGCGCAGGTTTACCTGAATAAAACGCCAACCGGCATTGCATAAAACCATACTTATATTTAAGGAAATTATCTTTTGAGGCAGCATAAGCCTTTTCTGCCTGCATTAGTAACGCATTTATATTTTTCACATCTCTGTTTGCGGCGGGCTCCCACATATCATTACTCATCGTTTGATCCTGCACTTTTTTGGCAAACAACAGGTAAGATAAAGCTTCCTGTTTCCCAGTCTTTTGCAGTGCTCTGTACAGGGTATTGTTAGCAAATTTTGCAAACTCCTCACCAGGAAGTACATTATGCCCGGTCGCCTTGCCCATCAGGTTTTCAAGCACCTTTCCTTCTATTTCATAAACAAGTTCGCTTGCAGCCGCTGAGGAAACTTGGGCACCCGAATACTTTATCCATTCGGTAAGCACAGGGTCCTCCCCTTTTTTGGTGGCCTTGTCTTCACTGAAATAGCCATCCCAATCGTCATAAAACTGCAGAAGAGCTGTGTACATAAATGGTTCCACCCCTTGCACCCCGGCAGTTTTATTAGAAAAAAAACGGGTAAAATAATCTTTGGGATCGGCTTGAGGACCGCATCCGATAATATTTTGGGGCATAAGCGCCCATAATACATTAATGAAAACTACGATACAAATTTTCAAGTTCATGTGTGGTATATTTTGAAAGACTTGCGGAATCAAGATGAAATAAAAGTAAGCTGTTTTTAACAGAACGCATCTTTTCAGGCATTCTGTTTATAATGGCTTCGAGACTTTTTATAGGGCTGTTTTCGTGGCGTATCCTATCCCCTTTTTCAAAAGCATAGCCATTGATGGAGGTATCGGCTTTAAACCGGGTTGTTTTTCCTCCGGCCATGGTTTCGGGTAAATTGCCAGCATGGATAAGACCGTAGTACTTCTTATTTTTAAACCAGACCCACCAATCGAAAAGCGGGAGTGCCGCGTCGAGTGGTAGAGGATAATCCGAGGCCCGTTGGATATATTTCGAAAAGGTTTCAGGATCGATGATGGAATTGTTGGCCGCCGGATCGCGAAGATTGCCCATATTGTAGCACATTAGCAATCCCCGATCGGCGGGTGGGATACCTGCAACTGCTGCAAATTTTATCTGATGCAAACGGATGGTAACAGAAAGCTTTTTATCCTCAAAGACTGTTTGTTTTTTTAATGCCTCCAAAAGTGTAAAATAAGCCTCCCGGGTTTCTGTTGTCCAGTCACAATCTATCTGTATGATTTCAGAGGAAGTATAAGGATATTTGCCGCCGAGTTTTTGCAACAGGTCAGCCATTTTACCTGCCAATACATCGGGATCAAAATTCGGGGCAAGCAGCACTTCAGTCGTGATAAAAACCACCGGCGTGATCGCGATATTTTCAGGGAATGGAACCGCAGCCCGCAACATACCAACGGGGGCGGCTTGCTGCTTATCGGCAGAAAGCGCTACATCAAAAAAACGAACGTACAATTGTTTTACCTGTAAATCGTGGAGTGCAGCCAATTCAGTTGAATCGGGATGGTAGCGGGTTTTCCAAAAATAAAAACCCCGCCGCGCTAATTGTTCCGCAGATGGACTTTTACAGCCCGGACAAAAAAAGAATACGCCGGCCAGCAAAAGTATGCCCACCCAAAAGAATCTGTTTTTTGCCCGGAAAGCCATACCACAAAGATGCAGGGTAAAGCCCGGGTTACATAACCAACAAAATAAATACTTGAAAAAAGGGAAGGGATATTTGCTTAGCTCGCAGGTTCCACCCAAACTTCATTTTCCCTCAACAGGTTGATCAGTTCATCCACAGCAATCTGACTGTCCACATTGCGTTTCACGATTTCCTTGCCTTTGTACAGGGTAATTTTACCCACCCCGCTGCCTACATAACCAAAATCGGCATCGGCCATTTCGCCGGGACCATTTACGATACAACCCATGATGGCAATTTTCAGGCCTTTCAGGTGGTGTGTCCGGCTACGGATTTTGTTGGTGGTTTCCTGCAGGTCGAATAAGGTACGACCGCAGCTTGGGCAACTGATGTATTCTGTTTTGCTGATACGGGTTCGGGTAGCCTGTAAGATACCAAATGCAGTAGCATTGATGAACCCTGTAACTGAGAGGTTGGTGAGGTAATTGCGGCCACTTGCATTTACCGCAGCGCCACCATGATACGCTTCGCTGCTCATTCCCAAAGAAAGTCCATCTCCAAATCCATCGAGCAGCAAGGCTCCGGTTTCAGTAGCATAATGAATCAGGTGTTCGTCGGCTGTTTGCCAACTGCTATCGGTAATCAGTACCACCGGATTTTTGATGTTCCGGGTCTGCAATTCCATAAACATACGGCGGACTGCCTGCATGGCATTTTTTCTTTCGCTGCTCAGGCAAAGCACCACCGTTGGATCGTTGGCCACCTTATCGAGGTGGGTAAAATCATTGATAGAGGACGCGCTGCTGAAACAATCGAGCATCACGAAATTGAGAAAAGGACTTTTTTCAGTAGCCGAAACATACCCTGCCACATCAAAAATGGGGAGGTATTTTTCAGGATCACTTGCCACAGCCCAATGGTTAGGACTCGTGATTACTTTCAGTGTTCCCGGCAGGGCAAAAGAAAGCTCGGCAGAAGCGGTAAAAATATAATCAGCAGCCATATCGCCAATGGCCCATTTGTCGGTAACCGCATTGTAAGTATAACCAATAGGTTGCAGGCTCTCCGGAGTAATGGTATTGAGTTTGCTCAGATCGGCAATCACCACGGGAACCTGGGTTTCGCCAATATTGCCTACCGCAAAGCTTTCGCGGCGCTGATAGGCAAAAGGATTGTAACGAAGCGTTGCAGGGAGCGCAGGAATCTCGGCGAATTTGGTTTCTACAGCGGCGGGGGCAGCCAATTGGTAGCGTTTCACAAGGTCGCGACAAACCGGAATTTCGAGTTCGGGATCTTCTGTCAGACTCACCCTAACAGTATCGCCAATGCCATCTTCGAGCAGCGTGCCGATGCCAACCGCACTTTTTATCCGGCCATCTTCACCATCGCCGGCTTCGGTTACACCAAGGTGCAAGGGATAACATTCACCAAATTCATCAAACATGCTTTGAATAAGCAAGCGATAAGCCTGCACCATTACCTGTGGATTGCTTGCCTTCATGCTCAGGATAATCTGATGGTAGCTTTCATTGCGGGCTATCCTCAAAAATTCCATCGCACTTTCCACCATCCCAACCGGCGTATCCCCGTAGCGGCTCATAATGCGGTCGCTGAGACTGCCATGATTGGTACCAATCCGCATAGCAGTGCCATACTCCTTACAGATTTTTACCAAAGGGGTAAAACGTTCCCGGATACGGTCAATTTCCTCCAGATATTCGGCATCCGTATAATCTATCTGTTCAAATTTCTTTTTATCGACATAATTGCCTGGATTAACCCGCACTTTTTCTACAATACGAGCCGCTATTTCGGCCGCATTTGGGGTAAAATGGATATCGGCTACGAGAGGCACTTCATAGCCCCGTTTGCGCAACTCTTCCTTAATATTGCGAAGGTTTTCCGCTTCCTTTTTGCTCGGTGCCGTAATCCGCACCAATTCGGAACCCGCCTCAATGCAACGGATGGTTTGCTCCACCGTAGCAAGCGTATCCATGGTATCTGTGGTAGTCATGGTTTGCACCCGGATAGGATGCCCGTTTCCAAGCAACAATCCCCCGATACTCACTTCGCGGGTTTTCAATCTTTTATATCCTGTAAGCGATTCGCAATACAACTGCATATCCTGTTTTTTAAAAATAGTATCCGGCAAAGTAACAATCCGCCGGGCAAATAGTGGAGTGGCTTACAAAAAAGTAACAACTCTCTTCGTTTAAATTTACCAGTATTTCCCCGAACCGGTTGATTTAGGCTCAGGTTTCATTTTTTGACGCATCTTTTTTTCCTCGTCCATCACGCTTTGCAATTTCTGTTTGGCGGTTTCCTCATCCATAGGTTTGTCCTTTTTAGGAGGTGGATTTTCATTGGATTCCGGATTATTTTTAGCCTTTTCCATCAAAGCTTTTTGCAGGTTCTGCAAAATTTCGGGATCCTGTGGCATTTGTTGTTGTGCCTGTTTGAGGTACCGAATGGCTTCATCGAGCTTTCCGGCAGTAGCGCCTGCCAACCCGGCATTGTTCCAGGCGGCGGCTGTTTTCTCGACTCCCTCAGGTGTTTTGGCCAGTTTTTCAAAAGCAGCAGCGGCGGGATCATTTTCCCCTTTACGCAACCGAATCATGGCACGGTTGAAAGCTGCGAGATAATTATTCGGATTTTCAGCAAGAATTTTTTCATATTCCCCGTCGGCCTTTTCCATATTCTGTTCCTTGTAGGCTTTGTTAGCTTCCCGGATTTTGTCGGGAGATTGTGTACTCCCTATAAAAGCCTGACAGCAAAACAAGAGTACCAAAGCTGTTTTGGTGGTTTTAGCCGGGATAAAAAATTCCTGAATCAGTGGCCCGAACCAACCTGCAAGCAACAAAATCAGCGCTGTCAGCATGCAATAAGGGGCAAAACTGAAATAGTTGATCAGCCGGCTATTGGTTCCTTTAATTTTTTCCTGCGACATCAGGAATCTAAATACTTCCTCTACCTGTTGCCCGGTATTGTTGAGTAAAAGATATTCGCCTCCGGTGGTTATCGATAATTTTTGAAGTGTTTTTGCATCGAGTTTGCTTATCACTACGCTGTCATTTTCATCGGTCAGCAGGCGGTCTTCTTCGGGTAAAATGATATTGGCACCACCGGGCGAACCCACACCAACCGAATAAACTGTTACTCCTTGATCCCGCAACGTGGAAGCTTCCTGTAGTACCTCCCCCTCGAGTTCTTCTCCATCAGTAATCAGCACTACTGTTTTCTGGCTGATTTCATCGGAAGAAAGTGCCAGCAAAGCGGTTTCGAGGGCAGCAAAAATATTGGTTCCCTGTACGGGCATCATTTCGGGTTGTATGGTTTGCAGCCCCTGCCGAACGGCTCCAAGATCGGAAGTGGCAGGCATTTGCAACCAGGCCTCACCGGCAAAAGCGACCAGCCCTACCCTGCTACCGGGAAGCTTTTCTACCAGTTTGATGGCAAAAGAACGGGCTTTTTCGAGCCGGTTGGGGGCAATATCGTTGGCTAGCATGCTGTTGCTTACATCAAGGGCTATCATCAGTTGCAACCCATCGCTCCCCACATTTATCCGCTCCTGTTCACGTTGTGGGTTCATCATCGCTACGATCAGCAACACCATGGCTCCGCTGAATAACAGCAATCTGCGTTTTTCTTTTTCCGGCTGATAATTCTTAAAAAGATGGGGTATCAAAGACGCCGGACGAACCAGCTTGCCGATCATTTTGCGTTTTTTCTGCTCCCAGATTAACCACAAACCCACCATCAGCGGGATCAATAGCAAAAACCAACCATATTCGGGATACTGAAACTGCATGTAGGGAAAACTCCTTATTTATTGCCTTTGAAAAAACCCAGTTCGGTTAAAATACCCTTTAGGATGTCCATACGAACTTTAGGCATATCTATATTTTTATCGGTAGACTCAATATTCATGGAAAAAGGATACACATGTTTGTTTTCTTCCATCCAGCCTATGATCCATCCGAGTTGGGTACCACTTTGGGTAACACCCCATCCGGTTTTGTAAGCCAGAATATATTTATCGGTGCGCTCCTGTATCATCATGTTGCGTACAATTTCCTGTTCGCGGTTCTGGAAAGGTAATTGCTTAAAATAAAGTCGTTTTACCAACCCGAGTTGCTCATCAGCGGTCACTCTAAGCGTATTGTCGAGCCAAAACATATCAATATTGTCTTTAATGCGGAAAGTATCGTAGCGGCGTCCAAGCCCCACGCTGTCAATCAATTGCTGCATGGTATCTTTTCCAATTCTGCGGGCCATTTCCTGATAAAAACCCACATTGCTTACCTTAAAAGCTTCCTGCATATTCATGCTTTTGTTCCAGGCCTCCATGGGTTGGCCATCTGGACCAGTACGCACTACGCCATCCCAAGGCACCACTACGGTATCGCTGAAAACCACCCCGGTACCCAAGGCGGCGAGTGAGTTAAATACTTTGAAAGTGGAAGCCGGCAAATAGGCGCTGTCGCGGAAACGGGTTAGATTGGAGACCGTAAACTGCCCCTGTGCATTATCGAAAATACCAAAAGTGCCGGTTACCCCTGCCTTATCAAAATATCCTTTCAGCTCATTGTTTTGTATCACATTGTTGGTAGAACACCCTGCTATCAACAAAATACTGCTCAGCAGCAGCAAAAAATAAGATCGTTTCATAACTCTTGCAAAATTGGCTTTTTAAACCCAACTAACCCGTAAAGGTTTGGTAAAAGATAAAAAAGCCCTGATGACCACTCCTATTTAAGCATTTAGTATATTGAAAAAATATTCCAAAGATGCCATTTAGCGGGGGGGCGGGCACAAAATGTCGTTCACTCAACAGAAGGTTAACCGCAAGAAGAATCAGCCATAGGAGAGTAACTATTGAATAAATAGCCAAAACAATCATAGCCCAAGGATTAAACCCTGAGCTATGAAACTGGAACCACAACGGAGAACCTTTTAAAAGGATAAATTAAAACATCCTGATTCTCCTTCTATACACGCAAAAACACCCCTGTTTTATTGATTAATAATCTCATTAAACAAAGACATGGAAATATACTGTGGCGTATAGCTGCCTCCCACTCCGGTCAGGTTTCTGTAAAAAGCCCTCATGTGGTTGGTACTTGCGCCTCTTAAACTGCCATACACCAACAAAATATCTATATTATCCATCTCTCCGTTGAGTGCTATATCCAAATCAAAAATATCTAAGTCCTCAATAGTCATACCCACCTGAAAAGCATCTTGTAAACTAAGCGACCCTTTTTGGATCAGATCTGCATAAAGTTTGGTCATGGTATTATTTATAAAGACTCCCGCAGCGGTTTCAGCGGCTGGATCCGGAATATCATACTTTTTAAGCAACAATAGCACGGCATCCATATGGGTCTGTTCACTTTGGGAAATATTCACAAATACCCGCCTGTTCCACTTTTCATTAAGCGTAGTATAAACATCTCTTGCAAGTTTTTCTTCTTCCCGCATCAGGAGAAGACTGTTTTTTTCTATCTCGCTCAGGGATTCCTTAGGCAAAGCCATAATTTGTAAATCCAACTGATTTTTATTGATTGTAGGAGTTTCCTTCGGGAGAGAATCTTTAGAACAGGAAAGCAGCAAAACAAAAAGAGAAAAAATTCCTGCTTTTAAGAAAGGACTGAAAGACATAAGTTTCATGATCACTTGTTTAGAAATTAAAGGTCGGATAAAGAAAACCGCCCGACTGTGACAAAAATTACAAGAATCACATTGAGGATTGTTAAAAAAACTTCAACTCTATTTTCCTCAACCCGCCAGTTTGGAAAAGCCCCCCGATATAACAATCCTATGAAAGATCCGATCAGTCGATTTAAAAAAAAGACCATTTACAATAGAAACAAATCCTATTTTTATAAAAACGTAGCAAACGGGGCATCCGAAAAACGCACAGAGTAGGCAGAACAATAAAAACTTAACCAATGAAAAAAACCTTTCTCCTGCTCTGCCTCGTCGTGTTTTATTACACAGTGCAAGCCCAATGCGATAAAAATGTAACCTTTAAATCAGAACTGGCACGACAGCTTGGTGGAGAAAACGATGGAGAGGAAATACCAATTGAAGCAACCTTAAAATTTGAAAACAATAAAGTTGAGTTTAACCTTTTGATTCAGGGAACCGCCGTTGTCATATCCGGCAACATCAGCAAAGTAACCCTTTGCGATTGGACAGCATATTTAAAAAACGGTAAAACCGAAATGAAAGTTAATGCTAGCAAGGATGGTGAAGCACCCGAAGATGCCATCATTGTAATAGAAAGTAAAAATGGCAAAACCACCCTAACTATAGGAGGCGATCCGGATGATGGAAACAAATTACAGTTTGATATTTCGGAATATACGGTGGAGGGGTAAGGGTAAAAAAATATCCCTTTTACAAAAAGCTGGTAACTACAAATCTCACCAATGAATTTGACCAACCCATCATTATTCGCCAATGCAGCGAGCCAATTGAAGATGTAGCCAAAATTTACGAGGCATTAAAATTCAAGCACAAACCATTTACCCGTAAAAAACTTGTAGTCCCCCCGCCGAAACTCAAAATAAATGAAATTCAAGCCCACTATGGATTTGTAGACGGATAACTGCAATGTGGGTTAAAATGAGATATTCCCGATTGATGCAGCCACCTTATACATTAATTCAACTACCCTGGAAATCCTGAATTGTAGAGATACACTTTCAGCAATAAATTACAATAGATATTACAAAAGGAAAATAGCTTCAAATTGTGTGCTTTCGTCGGAATTGGGTTTAGGGAATATTTTCAATTTACTCCAACCTACCTCCTGTTTTTTTAAAATAGCAATGCCCCGACCATCTGATCGGGGCATTGGTATTTATAAGGAAGTGCTTCCGCTAAACTTCCAATCAATTTGCAGGATACTCATTTCATCAGGAGCTATGACTTTTGAATAGCAGCAGCAAGTGCCAGTAATTCAGGATCTTTGCTCCCTGTTCTTTGAGCAATGGCAAGGTGCTTTTTAGCAGCTTCAATATTTTTCTGCTCATGTTGAATTAGAGCCATTTCTCTATTTACTACAATATTATTGGGTCGGGCTGCATACTCTTCCTGTACATATTTCGCTGCCGAATCCCAGGCATTCATTTTTACAAATAATTTTGCCTTTTCCAAAGCCACTGTGTGTCCGCTTTGCTCATCTTCATCAAGCATACGGCTTACTTCAGCATATTTTTCCTGTGCCTTTTGTGTATTGCCTTGTGCAGCATATACATCCGCCATCAATTCATGAAAAGAAAACTCAGGCAGAATGGCAGTGGCCGAATCCAGTAAATTCAGGGCTACATCATATTGCTTCTTTTTGATAGCTACCTCGGCCAACTGTGCCAGTGCAAATGAATAGCTAGGTCTGAGCGCCAGCACTTTCCTGCATGTGGCTTCTGCCATCGGGAGGTTGCCAGTTTTGATGTACAATTCAGAAAGCGTAACTGCCGACCAGCAAAACGGTTCAGAACCTGGTAGCCCTGCATCTACCGCCAATTGCATGGCTTGTATGGCACCTTTGTAGTCACCAAATATTTCACGGAGGTACGATGCCCTGGCATAAGATTCGAGAGATGGTTTCAGGGCCTGCATTTTATCTGAATGTCCAACAGCCGCTTCGTAATCTCCCAACTCTACATTGGCATCTACCAAAATACCATAAACGTATGCATTATCGGGATTCAGTGCCTTTGCCTTTTCTGCGAGTTGCTTAGCTTCAGTAAATTTATGCTGACTCATTTTTACGGAAGACTTTAAAACGAGAGCCTCAAAATTATTGGGCTCCATTGCAATCACGCCATCCAATATTTTAAGGATAGCCGGATAGTAATAAGGATGTTCACCTGTAATACGGGCTTCACTAATGTAAATAACCGCTAATTGTAACCGTGGCTTTACGTCTTTTGGATTAGCGGTGATTTGTTGCATTAATTCACCAACCTTAAGTCTGGTTTTATCCCATTCAGCAGCTTGGGATATCGCTCCTTTCCTTTCAAAAAGGGTTGGTATGGAAGAATTGCCTGCAGTACTTCCCCCCTCAGCCGCAGTATTAGAATTGCACGCTGCAATTAAGCTAAACAGGGCCACATATAATGGTAAAAACTTTTTCATTTGGAATCGATTTTTGGGATGATTTTTTTTGAAGATATAAACCCAATGATTGTTTTTTTAAACAATTTTTTTTGGGTTATAATTTAAGGACCCGCCCTCTGATGGAGCGACAGGCCCTTAAAATTATTTGTTTTAATATTAATTTTAATTATTGTTTCATTATTCTCCAGGTACCAATAATAGTCTTGCTATTTTCAGCTACTACGGTATAAATTCCACTTGGTAATTTAGCGATGTTAATCTGGCCGTTACCACTTTCCATTTTCATTACAACCAATCTTCTTCCTGCTCCATCCACCAAACTTACGTTGATGTTTCTTTCTGTTGTGTACACGTTTATAAAGTTGCTGGCAGGGTTTGGCGTAACAGTAATCCCAGCGACTGGATTAAACTTCACAATGCGCACCGGAGAGAAGCTGAACTTACCATCCTTATCTACCTGCTTTATGCGATAAAAATTAGGTACCGCAGGGGAAGCACCACTATGATTGTAACGATACTTTGAAGTATTATCATCATCTGCAGGCAAACTACCTAGTCGGCTATAACGGCTTCCGTCAAGGCTATGTTCTATATCGTAACGCATGTTATTTTGACTACGGGCAATTTCCCAGTTCAACAATACATCCTTACCAGACCTTTCTGCAGTAAAGGAAATCCATGATAAGGGTAACGGATCCGTACTGCGTACGCCAATAAACCCATCCCCGGTAAATCCTGCCCAAGGTGATTGTTGATAAGGGTAACAGGCTTTGAATGTAGTATCATTCTTAGTTACCCCGGCGGTAAAAGTAAGTACATTCAATAGTTGCTGGGTTACCGGACTTGGCGAAACACCTGGCTCAAAATCATCGTACCACAAACCAATGGCAGCCAAAGCAACGCCACTCACAGCCTGCAATTCAATGGTGGTTACATCATCCTCGAGTCTGCGACCATTTGGAAATCCATCCATATTGGGAATAAACTGCAAACTTGCATTTCCATTAAAGCGGCCATCGGTAAGACCTAACACAGCGGCCTGTACAATTCCCAAACTGCTAAAATCGGCACTGTTGCGAGGGGTAACGGGTACTGCCATGTTCAGGCGCAGGTAATCACCCAAAGTAGGTAAAAAGTTGTTGATGAAAGGCTTACCCGCTGCCAGCGGATCCCCGTTTTTGCCTGTAGCCAATTGGTAAGGACGCAGATTGGGTACGCCTGTATAAAATATAGGCAATAAATCTACCGCCCTTGGACTTGTAGCATTGGGCAGTAATATACTACCAAAATTAGCTTCAGATAAGGCCGTGCCATCTAATGCAGGCGAACCTTTTAATGGAAATAATCCCGGCTTACCATTTCTAAAATCAAAAGCACCCAAAGAATTGGTTTGAATGCGCAAAGCCGACAAACCAGGTACAGCTGTACCAAATTGGCTATCATCCATATATAAACCTAATTCAGGATTACTAAAATAGCCTGCAAATTGTAAATCATTGGCTGGTAGCGTACCGTTCCATTTGTCTTTAAAGCCAATTGGGATAATTGCTTCGTTGGTTAAAGGCATGCCCAACCTCGATACCTGAATCCAATTGCCGGAATAGGTGCTTTTACCACCCGTTTCGCTTAGGGTCGTTATTTCAGGACGCGATGCACTGGCATACACTCCAATTACAAAATCTCCATCCAGAATATTAGCGGCTTGTGTGGTATTTTTACCATCCTTTTGTAAGGTACTGATGGGTACTTCTATTACAATGCTGTGGCAGTTGAATTTCTCCAAACCATCTGGTCCACTTGCCCTAAACCCACCTAAATCGAAAGCACCGCCAAGATCAACAAAAAACGGATCGTCTACCGGACCGCAAAATACCTTTTCACCAGTACTTGCAAATCTTACAGCATTCATCATTAAATTATCGTAGCTAGCAACTCCTAAACCTACAGTTATGTTACTTATGGAGCGTGGCCCAATATTAGCGGGAGGCACTTCACCGTTATCAATAATTGTACTAAAAGTACTGCCACCATCAGTACTACGTTCCAGTGTATAGGTTGATTTCTGGTTTTGCGCACCCAATCTTATGTTGAAAAATGTAGTATTGTCTTCATCTATTTGCTCGAAAGTAAATCTATAAATGATATCATCACCGGTGGTAGCCGGGTTGTTATCAATATGTATTTCGTAGCGAATATTTTCGCCAAAAGTGTACCAGTTTGGGCCACCTGCCGGATGCTCAAACGGAATGTAATTGGCTATCAATACAACATTGTTGCTGTCGCAAGGACTGCGAAAGGCATATACATCTGTATTGTCGGCAAGGGGGTCATTAGAAATGAGCGGTGCTTCCCTGTGTGATGATGCCGTAGCAATGGTTTGCGCAAACGTTATTACAATCAGGGTTGCAATAATTTGCTTAAATATTTGTTTCATATCTATATTTTTTTGTTAACCACCTCAGGTGGTATTTTAATGATGCCTATAGTAATCCCCCAACACGTATTTGCGAGTTTTTTGCAACTGATTGTGGAGATTTCATTTAAAACATGCTTTTGGTTAGAACCTTGGTTGCTTGGTATAATCAAATCCTCTCCAAGGCGATTGCACATAAGGAAAATTTGATTTAAACGTAGTATCGTTTTTAGTAGGTCCTGCCGAAAAACTCAATACATTGATTAAGTTCTGTGTAAAGGGGCTTGGACTGTTATTGGGATCATAATCATCATACCACAATCCAATGGCTGCCAACGCCACCCCACTTACCGCCTGCAATTCAATGGTAGTTACATCGTCTTCCAGTCTGCGTCCATTGGGGAAACCATCCATATTTGGTATAAACTGTAAGTCGGAACTTCCACTATAGGTTCCATCAGTAAGTCCCAGCACAGCGGCACTAATAATGCCTAATGAACTAAATTTTGGATCGTTGCGTGGCGTAGCCGGAGTTGACATATTCAACCTCAGCATATCTCCCAATATGGGTAAAAAATTATTGATAAACGGTTTACCAGCAGCCAATGGATCACCATTTTTGCCAGTAGCCAATTGGTAAGGTCTCAAGTTAGGCACGCCTGTATAAAAAATAGGCAATATATCTACTGCTCTTGGGCTTGTACCATTGGGCAGTAATATAGAACCAAAATTCGCTTCGGACAAGGCTGTGCCATCTAATGCAGACGAACCCTTCAGCGGAAACAAACCAGGCTTACCGTTTCTAAAATCAAATGAATTTAAAGCATGTTTTTGGATACGTAAAGAATACATAGAAGGAACGGCTTCACCAAATTGTGAGTCATCCATATATAAAGCCAATTCAGGATTCATAAAATAAGAAGCAAAAGCCAGATCGTTACTATTGTAAGGTGTTGTTGCATTCCACTTATCTTTCATGCCCAACGGGATAACAACTTCGTTTGTAAGAGGCATGCCCAAGCGACTCACCTGAATCCAGGAACCTGTAAAACCTTCAGTACCACTGCTTATTGTTTTTACTTGTTGTCTGCTTGCACTTGCCCATACCCCAATCACATAGTCCCCATCTAAAATACTGGTAGCCTCTGAACCTAATTTGCCGTCTTTTTGCAACATTGAAATAGGTATTTGCAAAGCAATGGTGTGCACATTAAAACGAGCTAAACCATCTTTAGTGGGGTTTGTAGTATTCCCCTCAGGTCTAAAATTACCAACGTCGAATGCACCAGCAAGATCAACGAAAAAGGGATCGTCTACAGGGCCGCAAAAGATTTTTTCTCCTGATACTGTTTGAGCTATTGCATTCGCCATCAGGGTATTGTAATCCGAATTGAGCCCTGCAGCGCCTTCTATGCTACGGGGGCCGATATTTGGAGGTGGTACATTCCCATTATTCAAAATGGTTGTAAATGATGCTCCGCCATTTACACTTTTCTCACAGGTATAAGTGGCTTTTAGATTTTGTTTAGCCAACCTGATATTAAAAAAGGTAGTACTGTCTTCTAAAACCAACTTAAAGGTAAAACGATAGGTGATGTCATCTGCCTGGGTGGAAGTGCTATTTTTAATGTGAATCTCATAGCGGATTCCCTCCCCAAAATTGTAATAATTGGGACCGCCTTCTGGCAATTGAAATGGGATGTAATTGGCAATAATGGTAATAAGTTCCGGATTATCGGGACTTCGAAAGGCATACACATCTGTATTATCCGCAAGCGGATCGTTTGAAATCAATGGAGCTTCGCGGTGCGAAGAAGCATTTACTTGTGTTAATGCTGACAACACCAACAAACCCATTCCAAGAAGCTTTCTCCGGAAATGTCTAATTTTTTGCATAAAAAAATAATTGAGGTGAAAAAAACATTGTACTGAAACTTTAAATTACGGAAACAGCAGGAAAATCGGTTTAGATACGGGAACCATAAGCTTAAGGATTGCCTTTGTTAAAATAAAATAATTTCTAAAGCTAAATTGAAGTTACTCTACTAAATGAATTATAGACTACAAGGTAGGAATAATGAAAAAGAAAAACTAATTGTGTAAAAAAAACTAATAATATTCGAGTAAGAATACCGAAAACAAAAAAATAATTTTCATAAATAACAGCGTATTTTTAATTATTTATTGAAAAACTGAAAAAATATCTAACAATTTTATAAAACATGCGATTGAATCAGCCAAAAGAGTTCATACTACATCCGGTTTACTTATATCGCTTGTTCAATTATTTATAATACGATCGATACTCTCTCCGAATAGGTGGAATCCTTAGGTTCATTTTCAAAAAAGCTGAATTCAGGTTTAGCTATCAGTTTTCCCATTTGTAGCCAATCTAAACTCTTTCTTATACTTTTTATTGGAAATACGAAGCCCTTCGTTGAGTATCTTTATACCAAGATAATAAAAAAAGTTAACAAATTTTCTCAGTTTCTCGTCTGTTTGGACGATTTTCCAACGATTCAATATCTCTTTCACTTCAAAGAATTTGCTATAAATCTCACTGTCACTTATTTCTGAAATTCTCCGATTTGCATAGTCTATCCAATCATCTATTACATAATCTTTTATTACCTGCTGCTCTTCATTGGGCAATCATATCCATTTGGCATATTCCCATTTAGCAAGTAGTTCATCTAGGGTTACGAAAATAAATTCTCTATTTGATGGAATAAGTTCAGGGCGCCTCTGAGAATCACACAGACAAGGCTTGCCAATTTTATAACACCGGAGTTTACTTCTGTAAATGAGGATGTTATCAAATCGGTATAACGAAGTATCAGGGATTTTTAAAGATGCCCTTCACAAATTATTGGCAGGTAATGCTTATAACGTTCTACCTCTCCACATGTGTATATATCCTGCCATCGCAGGGAATCAAATCGTCCGTTTCCAAATCTCTCAATGGCTGAGAGTTTAGTTTCCTTACATCGTATTCATCAATGCACCTATAGTCGCAATAGTGAATGCCCTCAGGTATGTATTTACCGAAGGTTGTATAAAGTTTTAACATGGTTGCTTACAAGTACAAAAAAATAAAAGATTCATCTTTAATTAGCAGTCCACCTGCATCACAATTTTACAAACAACAGATACAATAAATATCCAAAGGACAGCATAAAACTTACGTACTCCAGTTTACTGAAAGGCGGCCGCAATAAAAGAAAGAACCGCAGTGGTAAATAAAAAACAAAGAGACATAGAATAGCCAGGAATGGTGCAGCCATAAAACCCGGTTGCCAATTTTGCATGGCCATTGATAGAAATACATAACTAAAAAAGAAGAAAATGGTAGTAACAGCGCTGGTGATTGTTTTCAATACTTCCGACCCAGCCATTTTTATTCCTTTTTCATTATTGATGCTGCCCGCCACTACGGCCATAAATGTTATAAAGTAAGCTCCGGCACCCAATATAAAACCAGTATCGGTTACTCCCATTTTTTTAACCGCGGCAAAGGGAACCAGCCACCAGAAAAATGCAAAGCAACTAATGAATGCTGATAAACCTAAAGCCGCACTTTCAAACGGGGTTAATGCGTTTTTATATTTTACCAGTGTCTCCATATCTGCAAAAGCCAAAAAGAAAGTAAAACAACCCAGGCCAACAGCCATAATATTCAGCAACATTAAAAGGATACACGATATTGCCGGGTGCTGCTGTTGCCAGACCATCATGGGATCGAAGCAAAAAAAGTAAAGCAGCAACAGGAGAAGGTCGGGGGCGAATTTGTTCCAGTTTAATTTGGCTAAAGCTTGCAATGGTAAAGGCATATGTAGGTTCTAAAATAACAAAGTAAACATTTCCGTAGTACTGAAGAAATCAGGTCAGCATTAATTTATAATATACATTCAATCTTTATAATACCACTGTATCTTAATGGTGAGTTCAGTTGCTTCAGTCGCACCCTCAGCTACTATACAGCAGGGAGCGACACTTAGTAACCGCAGTGCAGGAAGTGCTTTATAAAAACAATTATAACCGGTTTATTTATTCAAACTTTATTTATTCGGTCAGAATTCAACTTTCCCTTTTACAAAGAGCAGGGCGGATAATGCCATTGTTATTCCAAAGGATATAAATGCCAATTTGTATTCACCTCCTTCGAGTACGGATAGTAAAAAGATAAACAACAATGCAGTGATCCATATTGACACGATAGTGCTCCACCTCGTCATTTCGTTTTTTAAGGGAGATGCGTTTATTGCCTTGCCGTACCCAAGCACAGCCGCAAAAACACCCCCAACGCCAAAGCTTACTACAAACAATACGGACGAATAAAACCTGGGATAGAATACCGCCAATACTACGTCCACCAAACTAGTGACCATAAATGTCAATAGTATAGTTAACAGACACAGGGGGAGATACATCCAACGCTTTGTAACATTCACAGCAGATCATTTTAATACCTGTTATATAGTTTTGTAACTATTGAATTTGTTTTCTCATATTGGTTAAAAATTCCTAGATCTGCATAGCTCTATCCATTTGGTACCATTCCAAATCAAGGTTATTGTTTCTTCACCCTTTATCCTCATGCCCACACCAGCCATTTTAATATTAGGGCCATTACTAAGGTCTACGCCAATAAAATTATTGTTGGCTGCACTTTCCAATATAAGAAGCTGGCCGGCTGAAATACCGTTGCTCAGGTTAAAAGATACTTGAACATTCGGTTGGCCACTGGTGATATATATGTAAGAACGATCGCCTACCGTAATTGTCGGGTTTGCGTTCGTAACCGTTGCTAATGCAGTTCTCATGGACAATGCGCCATTTACTTCCAGGGCAGTTGCAGGTGCATATGGTAAGGTATTTATACCAACTTTTGCGATCCCTGATCCCATTTGAATAACCTGGTTACCACCAATGGACATCAGCATTGTTGAGGAGCCGCTACCAGTGGCAGCATAAAACCGATGTGCTGCACCGGGAGCATCTATATTATATCGCAGGGCACCGCTTTCAATACCAAAACCGTAATACTGATGGTTGTTATTGGCCGTTTCATATAATACTAATTTTCGGTTTTTGAGCTGGTTGTCCAGTTGAAGTTGCCCATTGGTAGCTGCGCCACCAATGCCAATATTGCCAGTGTTTGCAATAGTCATTGCCCGTGTGCTAACGGTTGTTGCATTGACTAAGCCACTGGGAAACATATCGAAGTTTAAGTTACCGGTAGCCGGATTAAACCAGCTTAAAGCTGCATACCCGCTGCCGATATACCGGCTCACTGTTCCGTCAAAATATTGATTATATCCCACAGCAGGGAACTCTTTTTGTAAAGATAGACCTGGGCCATCCCCTCCAAAGATTCCAACCGTTCTTCCAACACCACCATTCACTTCCAGCTTTGCTCTTAAAGCATTTGTGATTCCGATACCCACATTGCCGCTATTGTTATTATATATATTATTATTTTCTGTGTTCCACGGTAGTTGAATTGCAGTTGTTTGCCCGGTATGAGGGTTATATGCGGCAGCAAAGTTTTGCGAACAGGCAAGGTTGAAGACTTGCATAGTATTGCTTGTAGCATTTACTATATAAGCATAATTGCCAGCAACAACTACTGAACGGGGATTTGTGCCTGTAACTACAGACCCCTCAAGCACGGGCGCTGCAGGGTTGCTAATATTAAAGATATGAAGGGTATTGCTGTTGCCATTGGCCACATAAGCATAATTACCCACTACTACCACTGATCGTGGAAAGGTTCCTGTGGCTTTAGCCCCCGTCAGCACCGGCGCTGCAGGGTTGGAGATATTGATCACCTCAAGCGTATTGCTACCCAAATTAACCACATAAGCATAGTTGCCCAATACTGCTGCTGATTGGGGAAAAGACCCCACGGCAATTGACCCTGTCTGTACTGGCGCTGCCGGGTTACTTATATTGATGACCTGCAAGTTATTGCTCCCATTGTTTACCACATAAGCATAATTTGTCTCAACTGTTACTGAAATGGGGCCAGTTCCTGTTGATACCGACCCTGTAAGCAAAGGCGACGTCGGGTTGGTAATGTTGATGACCTGCAGGGTGTTGCTGCCGGAATTAACCACGTAAGCATAACTACCTTTCACGACTACTGATGAGGGACTCGTTCCTGTGCCAGCCGAGCCTACCACTACAGGTGTTGCCGGGCTGGTGATATTGATGATCTGAAGGGTATTACTACCCTGGTTCACCACATAGGCATAATTGCCAACTACAACTACTGAAATAGGAGTAGTACCAGTGGTTACAGACCCTACCAGCACGATCGCAACAGGGTTCGTAATGTTAAAGACCTGCAGGGTATTACTGACAATATTCACCACATAAGCATAATTACCAGCTACTGCTACGGAACGGGGATTAGTTGCAGTGCTTACCAACCCTGCCAACGCAGGGCAAGACAGCTGGGCAGGAGGAAGCGTGTTAAATAAACCTGCGGCATCAATACTACCCCAACTTGCCAATCCATTAGCATCCGTTTTTAATATTTTACCTGCACTGGCACCGGTTGGCATTTGAAGCCCGGTGGTTTTAATAGTACCGTTTACTTCTAATTTTTCGGTTGGAGTTGTAGTGCCAATACCTATATTTTGGCCACAAAGAACAAAGGGAAATCCTAGCAGGAATAGTATCCATAACTGTTTCATCTATATTTAAATTGGGTTTGATAAAATATAAAACGCTTCAACCATTTAGCGCCATTTGAAAAAGATACGCAGCCAACGGCTTGGGCAAAAAAAACTATTAGGTCTTGCAGACCAGCCGGGGCCGACTATAGACCTTATCGGTTTAGCATCGAGGGGTTTTTTATTTAACCAAACTGCAGTCAAGCCAATAATCGGGACGCCGCGAACTTGATTCTGAACCCACTACAAGTGTTCCGTATTTTCCGTATCCTTCGTAGGGCTCCACCAGCCTTACTGTGCCTACATAACATTTGCCATCTCGCTTGTACGCAATATTAACTGCTGGCATAAATGTGCGGCGCATAATCACTCCATACTCATCTTTTTCCACCACCCACAGCGGGCCAATTGATTCACTGGTAACAAACTTGAGAATGGATTTGGTAGGGATATCCCGTTTTAGGATAGCAGCGATAGTGGCATTGCTTGCTTTAGGGTCACTAAATTTACCCACCTTGTAAAACCATTCAGGCATTTTATCAAGCCGGTAAGCATTTTCCATTACCAGTTCAGCAGCGGCAGCACCGTTGGCCTTTAATTTTTTAATATCCGTCGCCTCAAAATTGAAAGTAAAATCTTCTTCCACCACCGGCCATTTTTCTGCGCCGGCCAGCTTGCCCCAGTCATCCATAGATTGCTGATATAACTTTACCCTGATAGTGTATGCCCCATTCTCCGGAAATCTTTCCTGATTAATAACATCGTAAAGCGGGCCCGATGCAATACCAGAAATAAAGTTCTCCGTTCCGCTATGCATACTTTTTGCTTTTGCAGGTTCGGGAAGAATATCAAAATTGAGCGAGGTATTATTTTTTTCTTTGCCCCATACATACAAAAAAGGCCACATATTCTCCCGACCTCGCTGCTCACCATCCTTAAATACGGTTACCTCGTAATAAAGATAACAATCACTTTTATTATTCATAGTCGATTCACCATCCTTTGGCAGCCCAAAAGCTTCCCCAAGTTTTTTGCCGTCAAGCTCAAGGCGGCCATAAATAAAATCAGATGACGTAAAACTGCTTTTACTGCCTTCATTGCTTGATGCAAATGGCTGATCGGAAAAATACATTTTAGCACCCGGAATTGTTTTTTTGGTTTCCTCCTGGCTGCTTGCTGTAAATGACATCAAAAAGCAAAGCAGAAAAAACGGAATGATTTTTTTCATCATCTTTCGTGTTTTAATTCGTTTGAGGGGAAAATACACCAATAAATTTTTGGCTAATAATCAAACTGTTACTCTGCCGTCTTCGGGCTGATGGTGTTATTAATTTCAGTGATCGAAGTAACGGGGAAGCCTCCTTTTTTTGTATGCTCCCTTAGAAGTGCTTCATTTTCTGCACGATACACACAAAATATTTTATTGCCGGTTACATAGCTCTGTATCCAGCTTATACCCGTGCCCATCTCTTTGAGCACTGTGCAGGATTTTTGAGAAATACCTTTTAGATCGGTAGCAGTTAATTGCCCGGCACCTGGTATATCCCGTTCAATCAAATAGGTTTTTAGCTCAGGTTGTTTCTGGGTTGCGGTGGGGTTACTGATTTGTGCCTTAGCATTAGGCATCGAGCATAAAGTTACAGATAGAACCAGCAGGCTCATGGCAAAAAAGGTTTTCATACAAATTTTTTTTTGGTTATTAAAGAACCAAAGTAATGGCAGTTACAAGCGAAAGACTGTAACAATTCATTCAATAAATGGTAAAATTCATTCAGCTTACAAGGGGAGCTAAACTAATTGCTGGTAAACAAGTGGCAGTAAACCAAATTTTGTTTTAAAACATTTGGTGAAGTAAGAAGGACTTGTAAACCCCGTTGTTAAAGACACTTCATAAATGTTGTGTTTCTTCTTCCGTAGGAGCTCTTTTGCCATTTCAAGACGATAACTATTCACCAGATCGTTAGGCGAATAACCGGTAAGCGCAGTAACCTTTCTGTATAATTGCGATTTACTCACCGTTAGTATTTGCGAATAATCCGCTGTCATAAACTCATTGTCAGCATAATTATTTTTGAGCACAGTAAACAAAGAAATAAGAAACAGTTCATCAGGTAAATTCAGCGCATGCATCTTTTCCGCATTTTTGTAATACATATCTTTAATGAGCAGTTCTTTTACCTCAGCAGAAATTACTATGGATTCTTTTCGGTTTAGTAGTTGAAGTGCCCGCAGCAACTGCAAAGTATCGCCAAAAAGTTCATCTGTTTGCGCAACAGGCTCGCCCGCATGAATTTGAATAGAAAAAACATCGTCAGATAATATGCTCAAATGCGATTGAATGGCCAATGCACAACTCAATGCTTTTTCTGCAGCAATAAATGATCCGATAATTTCCCGGCCATTATGCAGAGCCTCCTTGCCTCCTTGTTTTTTTATCTCCTCTCTTATAATAATATTCTGCCTTTCTACTTTTTTAATAGCCGCCTCTAAACCCAAATGGTGAAGTAGTAAAATAGAATCGGTGGTACTTATCGACATAATAATACGGTAAGAAGTATCCTCCAGCATTAGCAAACCAGTGTCGGTATGTTGCCCACTGTCCGGATCTGTAATACGTCCAAGAAAGGATTCAACGAAATTATTTTGTACCTCAATAATTTTATGTGGCAGTAATCCGTGCGAACGGTTGTGGAGTTCATAAACCGTTTCCTTATTGGGTGCATCGATTAAACAAAACACATGGCCACGCAGTTCATCAATCCAATAAGTGAGGCATTTACAGTGATGATCCTTTTCAAGATACACATCCCTGCTATGTGCTTCAGCAACTTCCTTAGCGTTTACGCCAGGAACAATATGAAGATCCATGTAGATGGGCATATCAAAAAGAATATAAACCCAAATTTAAGATTAGGAATTTAAATCATAAGTTTTAATTTCTAGCGGTTTATGCTTTAACAGTTTGCCCCCCATCACTCCCCCTTCCGCTCCATCAGCACCCTGAAACCGATATCGGCCGCCGACTCATTATAGGTTTTGCTGCTTTGGATACGCACTTTATCGCCGGCATCGAGATAGCTGCCTCCAACGGCAACGCCTTTTTCCTGTACCATTTCGGCGACATTGCCACATACATTGTACAAACCCAAATCGTTGGGGAAAAAGCTATTGACCGGGGCGGTTACTGAAGTAATTTGGTTGTAGGAAGTTTTTTTATCGGTTTCGGAGGCGGCAGGTGTTATACCGGACAGATCACTCCGGTAATTGCAAAGCTTTTCCCCACGATTGTTTTTAAGGTACAATCCATTCCAGGGATAGAGCCGGTCATCGGCATTCCCCCCGGCTGCGGCCCGCATCCACTCTTCGCGGCCCGGCAGGCGAAATACCACTTCGCCAAAGGACTTCTTTTTAAGCGCGGCATATTCCGCCGTCAGCCATTGACAATAAGCTTCAGCAGCTTCACAGGATATGTTTACCACCGGATAGTGCCCAAAGGCCGGACTTTTAAAATAAAAACTTACATAAGGTTTTTTATCGGGTGTCTCTTTCATCCAACCGAGGGTATCGGGGTAGCAGGCTATATATTTTGCAGTTTCACCGGAAGCCTGCAGATCATCCAGAAAAAGCTGATACGAGGCATTGGAGACTTCCATTTTTTGCAGCCAAACCTCCTCATTGAGTTTCGACCAGGATTTAGCCCAATGTTTGTTGCCAAACTCAATCATGTCCGGTCCTTGTTTTATAAACGAGGTAGCGGCAAAAGCAATAAATACAAAAAGGAAGATATTTTTTGTCATCGGGAGGTAATTGGTGGCTTTTTAGCCGGATTATGGATGCGTCCTGAAATTTATAAGGCTAAAAGTAAGGATTCTTTACATAAAAAAGCATACACAGGATTATTCCTATGCATGCCTTCCAGATGTAAACCCGTTTTGTTGTACCATTCACCTTTTGGTATAGCGTTCTTCCAGATTCTGCTTATTTCACCACACCTAATTCTTTACCTACTTTAATAAAAGCCGCAATGGCTTTATCGAGATGCTCCTGTGTATGGGCAGCACTCAATTGCACCCGTATACGCGCCTGCCCCTTGGGTACCACCGGGAAGAAGAATCCGATTACATAAACCCCTTCATCCAGGATTTTTGTGGCAAAGTTCTGCGCTACTACCGCATCGTAAAGCATTACCGGTACAATAGGGTGGTCTCCGGGCTTGATATCGAAACCGGCCTCGGTCATTTTTGTACGGAAATATTTGGTATTGTATTCGAGTTGATCCCGCAGTTCGGTGGTTTCGGTAAGCATATCGAGCACTGCAATACTTGCCCCCACAATGCTTGGTGCCACGGTGTTGCTAAACAAATAAGGACGACTGCGCTGCCGGAGCATTTCAATCATTTCCTTCGGACCACTCGTAAATCCACCCGAAGCCCCACCAAGCGCTTTGCCAAGCGTTCCGGTAATAATGTCTACCCTACCCATTACCCCTCGGTATTCATGGGTTCCACGACCTGTTTTGCCAAGGAAGCCACTACTATGGCATTCGTCAATCATCACAATGGCATCATATTGGTCGGCGAGATCACAAATTTTATCGAGCTGTGCAATGGTACCATCCATGCTGAAACTGCCATCGGTAACAATAATCCTGCTGCGGCAATCGGCACTTTCTTTCAGTTTGGCTTCAAGATCGGCCATATTGTTGTGCTCGTACCGGAACCTTTTGGCCTTGCACAGCCGCACGCCGTCTATAATACTTGCATGGTTCAGCGCATCACTGATGATGCCATCTTCCTCACCAAACAGAGGTTCGAACAGCCCGCCATTGGCATCAAAGGCGGCTGCGTAGAGTATGGTATCTTCGGTACCAAGGTATTTTGCCAGTTTTTCTTCGAGTTCCTTATGAATATCTTGCGTTCCGCAAATAAATCGTACTGAGCTCAGGCCATAGCCATGGGTTTCAATGGCTTTATGCGCCGCTTCTATCACTTTGGGGTGGCTGCTGAGCCCAAGGTAGTTGTTGGCACAAAAATTGAGTACATGCCGTATGCCACCGTTTCCATTGGGCATTTTCACTTCTATTTCCGCCGCCTGTGGGGTGGTTATAATCCGCTCCCGCTTAAAAAGCCCTGCACTTTCTATCTCTGTCAACTCGTCTTTTATTCTTGCTACAAATTTTTCGTTCATATGAAGCCTTTTTATGAAATGCAAAGGTAAGTAAGATCAACCGATGCAGTTTACCTGCAAAAAACAACCATTCACCGAGAATAAACCCTTATTGGTTGGAAAGGACTTTCCTGTGGAAAAAAGCCGGGGTATTTTTGTTTTAACAAATCAACAAAGAGACCGGATTGAAAGAAAAACCGGGTTAAATGTTAAGATTCGTTAAAGATCATTAGAATAAAAATAAATTTAGGCAAGGCTGTAACAATTGTTAACCAACTTCGTCTGATAGATTATTAAAACACCACACACTATGAAAAAATGGACCGTACAATTGATGTTACTTCTGATAATGGCGGCGGGCATTATTTTAACCAGCAGAATCGTCGTATCGAAAAACAAAATGAATGGAACAGGCTCCTACCCGCAAAAGCTAGGACTTGATAAAATGCAAAATTCAATAAAATTGCAGGGAATGGGGCGCCACATGCTCGATATCCTGAGATAATAAACGGGTTATACCGCACACTTCTTACACACACGCAACCACAACAACACCAAAAGGATTTTATCCTGGCAAGGCTCAAAAAGCCTTGCTTTTTTTTGCCCCGACCCCAAGCCTTAATGCTTCAGAATCAGGCCTCTTTTACCCCCCTTGAAAATCAGTAAACCATCCCCAAAGAAAAAATAATTCCCTGATTTCTTCTTTTACCGGCTTCCATTTACTACCTTAGGGAGCGGGTAAATAAGATTGTTATCCTAACTCGTATCATTCATCAGGGATTATTAATTGTCAATTAGATTCCTTTTGACCATTAAAACCAGTCTCTAAAATCATAGGGACGCATTTAAAAATTATCTTATGAAATATCTGTTTTCAGTACTTGTAATATTTATGGGAATCCATTTTGCCTCGGCCCAGTCCTGCTCAAGTTATTATTTCTTCAAAGAAGGACAGGTTATAGAAATGACCTCACTTAATAAAAGGGGCAAAACAGAAGGCATTTCAACGTACACGGTAAAAGACCTGAAAAAGGGAGGAGACGGAGCGATGACCGCTACCATTGCCATGCAAATGAATAATGAGAAGGGGAAAGAATTAGTCACCGCTCAAACCGTTATCCGCTGTTTGGATGGAAATTATCAGATGGACATGAGTCAGTTTATTCCAAGTGCACAAATGGAGCAATTTAAGGATGTGGACGCTTCTGGTAGTTTTTTTCTTGAATACCCCTCCAATATGAAAACAGGGGATATATTAAAGGATGGAAAGATGGAAATACAAAGCAGCACCAATGGCATGAAAATGGATTTAGAAATGGATATCACCGACCGGAAAGTAGAAGCCAAAGAATCGGTTACCACACCGGCGGGCACCTGGGAATGTTTTAAAATAACCAATCAACAAAAAATGCGAATGAAAATGGCGGGCATAGGGATACCGGTAAAAACTGAAACAACAGAGTGGTATGCTCCGGGATTTGGCATGGTAAAAACGCAATCAAAATATGGCATTTCGCAGATAACATCCATAAAATAAAGTATGTTTTTGATGTTGCTTTTTATGGGTGGAAATACCTGTGTATTTATGGTAAATGATTTTCTGATGACGAGCCTACCTTATCCTAAAAAGTGAAAGCGAAAAATGGAGGCGCTTCTTTAAATTTTACAATTCTTATGTACTAAAACAAGACCTGACTTTTATAAGAGTCAATACCTATTTGTTCGTTATGATTTATACAAAACGGACAGCGAAAATTTAAAACAGTAAACCTACAGGCAGGAGTAAAATTGATGTATCTGATTTCACCTCCGCATGGGAGCCAAAACCCTCTTTACGCAGGGCAATAGCAGATGAAGCCGATTGGCAGGATGATGAAGGGAAAATAGAGACTCTTCGAACGGGCGCCCCTAAGATTAAAAATCCTAAGGGTAGCAAAGGTTGTTGGATGAATAGTTATAAAAGAATCTCCTTCTTTTACAGAGTATGAATTAGCAGAAATGATAAGTAAAGACAGACAAGAATATTTGAGTATAAAGCAGATTCTTGAAACTTGCGTCTTCAAAATAAACACTGCTAAAAAATAAAAAATCCTTTTATAGCGAAATCATTTGCCGGTACAATATCTTTTAATAGCTCTGTAGTTAAGAAAACAAAGCCTTCTAAACCAAGGGATGAGCGCTTTTTAAGCAAAATAGTTATAGCATCTTATTAAATATAAATCCACATAAACCTGCAGTCTATTAGCTTATCATTAGAAAAATAAATGTAAATTTCATTAATGAATGCAGATGAATTTTTTAGGCCATCTCGAACCATTATGGAAGCTTACCAGAGCTTGCAAGAGAGAATCTTTGTGCAATTGATTCATAATCAAATCATCATGAGCCCATCTCCTTTTGATAAGCACCTGCGTCTTTCTCATGAAATCAGCTCTAATCTGTTTTTATTTATACAAAAGTACAATCCTGGAACAGCAAGGGCATAACCCTATCATGTCTACCTTAATGAAGAAAATGTTTTTCAGCCGAATATTATCTATATTTCCCAAGGCTAAAATGGACATGATTAAAAAGGATGGATTCTATGGTGCCCCCGACCTCGTAATTGAAATTCTCTCCCCCGATACCGTACAATACGACCGGGGAGTAAAAAGGCAGGTTTATGAAAAAGAAGGTGTTTTAGAATATTATGTCCCCGACCCCAACGACCTAACGGTGAACGGATATTCGTTACAGAATAATTATTTTATACCGATTGCCCAAACTCAGGGCCATATTGCCTCTCCGTTCATAGGCTGGCAGATAAGTTTCTAAAGTTGGTACCCTTTTTTACCGTCCGCAAATTCCTTTAAAATCACAATAGCCGCATATCCTTAAATCATCTGTTTGGTCAAAGGAACCCTCTGGATTAAAAATTTCTGCAAGCACGTTGCTTACGCCCTCT
>JBBQXO010000012.1:0-59496 GCA_038209595.1 Chitinophagales bacterium | reverse complement strand
ATATTATCATTTAACACGCAACCCTCAAGGCACTGTTGATTACAAACGAAACAATTCAACGCCATTTGGGCTATTTGCAGGGATTGATGTAGTATTACTTAAGAAGTATAGTGATTTTAGTATTGGGCCAAAAATAAAAATTCCTGTTTTTTCTATGCTAAAAACAGACGAAACTTTTCCCAACGAAACTGGTACAGATTTTAGGAATCAATGGTTCAGCGGTGTTGGGTTAGGTCTTTCATTTATTTATCATTTCAAAACTAAAAAGCTATGAAAAAGAATATAATGCTCCTATTACTATTTGTTGTAATTATATTTTCTCAACAAACAATAATTGCACAGGTAAAACAAAGATTTATGCAAATGGAATTCCGAAAGAATTAAGGAAGACAAACTTTAAGAAAAATGAAGTTTTTGTGCTAGAGCCTTCAAACTTTGACGCTTTGCTAAAATCTAAAGGTGAAACAGAATCTTCAATTGAGTATAAAAATAAGTTTGCTGTTCCTGTTATAGTTGATTATGATTTGATGCAATTAGCTCAAAAAGCTGTTGACAATAACACAATTAATTACAATTTGAAAATTATAGCTAATAAAGCATTGAATTTGTCTTTAAGTTTCAGTGAATTTAAATTATCAAAAAATTCAATTTTAAGCATATCAACAGATTTTGAAGTCACTGATAGCATCACATCAAAAGAAAATAATTCCCGTCAGATATGGGCTTCAAGAGTATATCAAGGGAATTTTATCTACCTGACTCTTTCAATTCCTGAAAGTGAACTACACTTAACTAAAATTAAAATAGACCAAGTAAATTTTGGCTTTACTGCCGTTGGAGGAGGGTTCTTTGGAAACCCTGGTCAATCTGCTGCATGTAACATTAATGTACTTTGTCCACAAGGCAATGGATGGGAAAACGAAAGAAACTCTGTAGCTCTAATTGTATCTGGAGGAGGTGAAATTTGCACAGGAACTTTAGTTATGAATACTTGTGGCTCAAATATCCCCTATTTACTTACAGCGAATCATTGCTTAAATTCAAATTTTCAAAATTGGGTTTCTCAATTTCAAACATGGAGTAATACTTGTAACCCCAATGGCACTTTCAGAGAGGATGTACAATTTAACGGATGCCAATTAAGAGCAAATAATGCAGCTACTGATTTTGCATTAGTGGAGTTAAATCAAACACCACCAGCCAATTCAGGAATAAACTATTCTGGCTGGGATAGAACCAATACACCTGCAACATCTGGCTCATCCATTCACCACCCCCAAGGTGACTTAATGAAAATAAGTTTATATAATCAACAAGCTATTTCTGTACCTTGGTTATCCGGTGCTTCTAATCATTGGAGAGTAAGTTTTAATCAAGGTATTGTACAACACGGTTCATCAGGTTCGGCATTGTATAACCAAAATCGTAGGTTGGTTGGCCAGTTACATGGCAATCAGAACAATGTTTGTCCAAATCCAGGTACAAATAATTGTTGGTGTACAACACAAATCCCATCAGTCGGGGAATATGGACGCTTTGACCTCTCTTGGACTGGTGGTGGTACACCTGCTACTCGTTTAAGTGATTGGTTAGACCCATCAAATAATGGACAACAAACTACAAACACCACCAATGTTGCCAACTTAACAGCACCACAGCCAGTTTTTAATGCAAATTCATTAAATATATCTGGCCCGAATTTAATCTGCAATTCTTCAGATTATTTTATCACAAATTTACCAGCTGGTGCAATTGTTACTTGGTCTATTCCTGCAAATGCTGGCCCTGTATTACAACTTGCACCTAATATGCCTTCACAAAATCAATTACGTATAACTAATCAAAAATGGTACGGTGTTACTACAACTTTAAGTGCTACAATTTCCAATCTACCTTGTAACATACCCAATCAAACTAGAGTGTTAACTATTGCTAACGACAATTCTACTTCTGCTACAGTTGGCCATCCTTATTTTCAAGAAGCTTGTAGTTTTTACAATGTTCCACATCCTAGTCAAAGCGGTACAATCTTTAGCAATTCTTCACCAGTTTTTGTACACCAGGGGTGTATGGTGTATGTTAATCTTGGAGATATGACTGGCAGAACTGTAACATTAGGTTCAGGCGGCACACCTTTATTTTGGGCAGTCGGCTCAACTAGCTATTATCAAAACACATTATACTTTCAGTTACCATTAGGCTCTGGCGGTATTCCCTTTACCTTTAATATTAATGGAAGTGGTGCATGTTTTCAAAGAACGCTTCTATTCTTCTCTTATACAGGTAATGCACGTTATGCCTTTGCTGCAACTCCAAACCCAACAAAAGACCAGTTAATAGTAACCGCAAAAGAAGATGAGAAATACTTAGCTGAAAATAAACTAAGCTCAACAAAAGAAAAGTTACAATTCACAATGAATGTTTATGACATAAATACAAACACTTTGCGATTGACACAACGTAGCAGTATTGGTAGTATGCAGCACAAACTAAATGTATCGAATTTAACGTCCGGTTATTATGTTTTACAAATTTTAAATGGCAAGGAAATACAAACAATTAAATTTTTAAAAGAGTAACATCAATTGATAATGTTGATTTGGGCTGGTGGAGTTTTCCATCAGCCTTTTTTACAAACATGAAAGGCAGCTTACAACAACTAGAGGTTCGTCGCGGCCTGAAAGGCCAACGATGAACCTCTAGTTGTACTAAACCGGTAAAATGAGGAGGAGACTTACTATGGGGTTTGCTTTGGGTTTTGTTGGTTTTGACATTAGCCAAAACTGTGGTTTAGGGATTAGGGTTATTGAGGATTTCGATATTACCGCTGCTTCATAGGTATTGAAACAGCTTTTGATTGGTGTTTATGCTTTATTTCAGGCCTTTATTATAGAGCTAAGGCATAGCACTCCTACTCCGCCCGATGGCAGAAAAAAAAATTATGCTAATGCCGCTAAAATGTCTGTACCTATTTGTTGCCAATTGTAGGGAGGCGGCTTACTTTTATAATGCAGCAATATTTCCATACTATCTTTTTTACAACAAGGGCACTGCTTGGGATTGTAAGGCTCCCGCTTAATTTTTGGTTTTAAGTAAGCAGGACGCACTATAGGAGGCAACTGTTTTTTGATGAGTGTAGCATAGGCCTGCTTATTACAACTGCTGAGTATACCATAATGCCGTATGCGTACAAAACCTTTGGGAACAATATGCATTGCAAATCGATGGATAAACTGCATGCCATCCAATTCCATGTTTCTGGTAACAGCGCCGTGCCTGTAGTCTTTGTAGCTAAAGCATACTTTCCCATCGGCTATACTTTGTAAGCGATGGTTGGTAATGGCTATTTTATGGGTGTAGCGCCCCAGGTACTCTATTACACTGTGCGTACTTTCAAAAGGCTGTTTGGCAAACACTACCCAATGATGCTTGTACAATGCTTTGAGCAGTGCAGGCGTGCAGGCATCAGGCAGTGCCGCTTTGAGCAGAGCAATATATTTGCCCCTGAACACAGTGCCCATCGCTTGCACATTAAACAAATATTTACCATCAGAACGGGCTGTTTTCCAAATACCCTGCTTGCTTAAGCCGCCGCCAGGTACAATGCAATGTAGGTGAGGATGCAGCAATAAGGTTTGCCCCCAAGTATGCAGTATCGCTATCATGCCGGTTTGTGCACCCAACCATTTGGGGTCTTTACCAAAACAATTAACGGTAGACCATACGGCATCAAAAAGAAGGCCGTACATAAGTGCAGGCTTATGCAGGCATAGGCCATTGAGACTATCGGGTAGCGTAAACACTACATGGAAATAAGGTACGGGAAGTAGTTCTGCTTCCCGGGCCTGTATCCATTTTTCACGAAGCGCACCCTGGCATTTAGGACAGTGCCGGTTGCGACAGCTATTATAGCTGATCCGAACGTGGCCACAACTGGTACAGCCATCTATATGGCTGCCCAGTGCAGCGGTGCGGCAGCGCCGAACAGCACTTAAGGCACGCAACTGCCAGCTATTAATGCCGGGTGAAGCTTCAACCGAAGGCCAATATGCATCTAGCACATGGGCTATCTCTACCACCGGCTTCATAGCCGCTGACCATATAAAGTATCTAAGGTGCTTACAGCCTGCAAAGGAACAGGACGGGCAAGGTGCAGGTATATCATGGTGGTATTAATATGCGCATGACCCAGCAACTCCTTGATGACCAATATGCTTACTCCATGCTCCAGCATATGGGTAGCAAAGGAATGCCGGAGGGTATGCAGCGATACATCTGATTTGATGATTCCTGCCTTTTTGATCGCCTGCGACATTGCCCACTGCGTGCCCCGCTGCGATAAGGCATCACCATTGTTGCCTTCAAATAAATAAACCTGTGGCCGCTGGCTGCTGATGTAATCTTGTAATCCACGCTTGAGCAACTTGCCTATGGGTAATATGCGGTCTTTGCCGCCTTTTCCTTGTCTTACATGCAACTGCATGCGCTCCATATCTATATCACCTACTTTTAGGTTGCGCACCTCGGCACAGCGCAGCCCGCAATCGTAGCATACCGCAATGATTAGCCTATGCTTAAGCAGATCACAAACAGCTAATAGCTTTTTTATTTCACTATCATTGAGCACACTGGGTAGTTTTTGTGGCCGCTCAATGCTGGGTAGACTAAACTGGGTATAGGGTAGGCCACGCATTTTGCAGGCAGCACGCATACCATATACCGTGAACTTAAAAAAGGTAGCAGAGGGAGAACCATTGCTTTTTACCAGATGCAGGTAATCGAGTACCTGCTCCTGATCGAGATCGGTGGGTAATTGATTATAATGCAAGGCTAAGTGAGCCAATTGTCGACCATAATTGGTGAGTGTACTGGGACTTTTGCCCCCTACATTGATATACCGTTCAAAATCGGCATATAGTTTATCGAATCCATTAACTTTGCTGCAGGCTTGCTGCACAATGGTTACATAATCGCTGGCTCTGGTGCCAAAGCCGGTAGTCTCTTTGTTTTGCATTTGACTTATTTTTAAGATGATATAATCTTGCAAAACAAAAGCCTCTGATTAAATCAGAGGCTTAAACTACCGATAGGTTTAGTACAACAAGTGTATTGCCAAAATGCAGGCTGACGGAAGCCGTGTTTCAACTGTTGTAATTCTGTTGGGCTACATATCCAGCTTGACCTTATCTATTTAGCTGTGTGCATATCCTCATCTTTTTTATCTTTACTCAGCAGCGGTCAGCCGGGCGGACGGAATTCTATTTCCTGCACTTCGGCAATACCTTTACGTTGGCTGTAATTTTAACACGAAAACATTAATTATGAAAAGTCACCTAAAGTATTTAATTATATCATTATCTCTCTTGACACTTTTTTCCTCGTGTGAAAAAGAGAATACCTCTAAACAGCTTAATCCTTTTTACAAATTGAAAGTGAATGGTAATTTAAAGACAGTTCCCGCTTGTGGTACATCTGACCACGTTGCACAATTTTTAAAAGACACAGCTGTTTTTGCAGCTTTTGGTTGTGGTGGACAAAGAGCAGGGTTTTATTTAAAAGGGAAAATATTAGACGGCACTTATATGCTGGACAATAAGAACAGTGCTTGGTACGATGAAGGAACAGCTACTTATCAAACAGATAGTTTGAACAAAGGCACTTTGACAATAAAAAGTAGCATCTTTCAATTAGCAAATGGCGGACGCATACCAATAGTGAAAGGTACATTTTCATTTGACGCAATTGATAAAAATTCAGGTCAAAAACTTCAGGTAACATCGGGACAATATTTATTGAAAAAATATCAGTATTAGAAAAACTACAGCCTACAACAAAAGTATTTGCAAAAGCAGGGCGGGACAATGTAACTTCAGCTATGTGCAAGCATCGGCAGCGGTTCCGGCAGATTGTGTCACGAATGAGAAGGGCGAAAGTTCTTTTCAATGCTTTATAAGAGATGAGGGAAGGCCCCTCATATACGACTTGCGGGAGTTGTATATTAACCACTTCATGGTGCTGTAATCAAAAGTTATGGTATTGAGCGATGAAGAAAAGGCATCATAAATGTGTCAGGTAAGTGTAAGAGAGTTGAATGAAAGTGAACCGTTCGATGAAGTCTCGAAAGGAACTCAGTTGTCGACAAAACTATTGGCTTCGAGCTCTGATAGGATAGATTGTAATGGACAAACCGCATACTGATTACAGGTAAACCGGGATTGAGGCGGCAAGAATCTTACACGACTTGTCCCGACCCTTCGGGAGGCTCTTTTAAGGAACGTGAGAAACTACCTCTACGATGTGCAAAACGCCTCCTGATAAGTCAGGATTCAAGGTATCTTTCAGAGAGCCAAAGCGTAGAGGAGTGGCGGACTGAATCGTAGTAGTGATGAAGTTTCTGTAATAGAGATGGAGCGAAGCGTTCAGATCTTTTGTTTGTGCTAAGAAAGACAACACAAGGCAACTTGGGGATGATCGAGTTTAGTTTAATTATGTGTAAAATTCTTCTTACACTGAAAGAGAAAAGCTCTGAGGCGAGAGTCTCAAGCATGGTTCTGTGAGAGGCTTGTGCTGAAATGCCCTTGCATACCCGACCGAGTAATGAATTCCTCTGCCTTGAGGAATACTCGAACGTTAGTGGTCATGCAATTCAGACATCCCAATTTTTGATGGTCGAAATATAAAACCCAACTGTACAAAGTTGGGCTATTATAAAGAAGAAATTTAAAATTATGCGTGTGATTTTTTCGACAACTGTTTTGGCAGACCAATCTTCAAAAGTAGAGCCTTAGCTGATGCAGCTTTTTTAATGAAAAATGGATGCTTTTCATAACTACCTACGCCATCGGTAACAATGACATTGATTTTTTTATTTGACGTTTGTTTCGTAGAAACTTTTTTATCCTTCAAACTCATATGTCAAAGTTAAAACTTTTTATAATAATGCAGACTTAAAACTAGTTAAAATAAAAAAGACGCCTTGCGGCGTCCTAAAAATGTACCATAATTTTCTCCTGGTCGAAATTGCTCCCATTTCTCATTCTTTAGGCCCAATACTTCAAAAATCGGATTGATTTGCGTCCAAAATTTACTAATACCTATTTGGTAATGGCGTGTCCTAGCAGGAGTAGTACCTTGAATAAATACAGCAGCCCCAGTATAAATGCTTGAAAAGTCGTAGATTATGCTAGCTACAGTTATCAAAACCTTATCACCGTCACCATTATTACTTACGGCAGTATCACTAATTTCACCAGTAGCTCCATCAAGGTCACCAAAGCCAAAATTAAATTATTCTTACCTATCTCACTAAATCTAGCTACTTTTTTTATGATCCCTTTGGGACCTATACTTTCAAACTCAAAATCTAAAAATGAGCTATTTGTGTTATATAAATACTTATCCTCTAAAAACATAGCTACAAATTTACGAAATAACCCTTGACATGATTTATTTCAAATATTTAAAGCAGTAGAATAGTCTCCTTTAAGATAAAAAAAACTCACATCAGCACGAACCGCTTACATGGGGTTTGGCAATATTGGGGCAGGGCGTTATTATCTTCATCATTAGCAACGTGGCAGCAGTTGTTCGGGCAGAACAAACATCGGTGGGCTTTTGTAGTTTATCTTGTACATTTATTTTTCAATCGGCGGCGGTTCCGGGCGACCGATTTTCAAATCCCCCAACATCACCAAGCCCTAACGTTAGGTGCAAGGCAATAGTCTAACGTTTCAAGGCCATATAAAATACTTTTACCCTTTGGCTTGTGGATAATTCATAAGTATGTTTGCGGGGAATTAAAAAATTAAAAATCATGGTTGCAGTTATAGGAATATATCAAAACGGTTATGTAAAACTTGACCAGAATTATTCGTCAACTAATCCAGTCAAAGTTATTGTTACATTTTTGGATGATGTACAAATAGAATCCGATAAGGGGCTATCACTGGCTGATTTCTCTTTTTCTAAAAGCCAAAAGAATTTAGAAAACTATAAAGGGTCGTTTAGTGACATTATTGTTGAAGAAAGACGACTTGAAATATGAAAATATTTTTAGATACTTCATCACTGTTTAAGTTTTATCATAGAGAGGAGGACACAGCAATGCTTGAACAAATATTTTCAAAGACAAAAATCACAAATATAATTCTTTCAGAAATTTCTAAAATAGAGTTTACATCGGCAGTATGGAAAAAAGTACGGATGAGAGAAATCACAGAATTTGAAGCTAAAGCAATGAATCCACTGCTTGCAGCAAGCCTCTAACGTTGTAAGCAATTGCATATGGCACTTCTTTTATTAAGGAAAATTCGAGTTTGCACTTATACCAATTAATGGTATATTTAATTGCAAATTTAATTTTATGGCTAAAAACACATCTATTCTTTTGGGCGATCATTTTGAAAAATTCATAAGTCGAGAAGTTTTGTCTGGCAAATATGCATCGGCAAGTGAAGTTGTCAGAACAGCTTTAAGAATTCTAGAAACTGAAGAAGAAAAAAAATCGGCTTTGATTAAAGCTTTAATTAATGGAGAGAAATCAAAGCGTGTTATAAACTTTGATGGGAAAGCCCATTTAGCCGAACTTCATAAAAAATATCTATGAGGAAACTAAAAATAGTTTCCTTGAAGCTGCAATTTTTGACCTTGAAGAAATTTGGCTTTATACTGTTGATAAGCGGTCGGTTGATCAAGCTGATAGATATCATTCCTTAATAATGCAGGAAATTGATTTTTTAGTTTTAAAACCTATATCTGGAAGAAAGCAGGATCATATTCGTAAAGGGTATCTATCATCGAAAGTAAAATCGTACTACATTTTTTACAGATTTACAACAATTGAAATCGAAATTGTTAGGATTTTGCATGAAAGCATGGATATACCTAATAGACTCAACGAGTAGCAACTACAGCTAATCGGGTAAGGCAGGGTAATTTATGCAGCATATTTTTATGGTTTTTAATGGTCTGCATAATGGCTAATTCACTCCTACCTATTCGCAGTTGTATGCCAACAGGCATAGAACCGTGCTTGAAACGCTCGCTTCCGACACCTTGGCTCCGCCATTTGCTGAGGCTCTTCAGCAATATTGGCTTGCTTTTGTTTGTTAACTTCATCTTTGATATTTTTATTTAGCGGCAGTTCCGTTCTTTCCGATTTTCAAATTCCACCACATCGCCAAGCCCTGTTCGTGTGTGTCTTGAACTGATTCAGATGTAATATTAGAATCGGGTGTTGTACAAAATGTGGAAGACTTATTAGAGGAAAGATTTATAAGTGCGAAGGTCAAGCGAACCGACTGGCTGACTTATGGCTTTTCAAAGAAAGGAACTGAACTTCCGCAGACGACTTTCAGGAGTAGTTTGCAAACTACCTTATGCTCAGTAAGCGGAAACTCTTTTTGTGGTGAATGATAAGGAAAACGGGAACTTGATTTCTGTAGGTGTGTATTCCAGAGCTGAATAAATTAAAGCGACTATGAAGCCATGTTAGGCAATTAACAATGTCGAAAGCAAGCAGTTACGTTTGTGCTTGTTAAGAGTGTAAAGGAAACCTGGTTACCGGCCACATCATATCCGGGGTTAAGTGGAGCTGAATTCATGGCAGGCTTTAAGTGCGAACAAGTAAACCTGTCTGCGTCAGGTAAAATGGAAACATGGGCATAGGGTTTATGCCAGCATATAGGGGCAGATCAGGTCGTATTAGTGATGAAGTTTCTGTAATGGAAACAAAGCCAAGAGCCTGGCTTGTTAGGTTGTCAAATAATCAAAAACTAAAAGCAATTTCAGGATGGCCGACTACTTTAAAACCAAATAGCAACCCACTTCCAAAAATTGGAGATGGGTGCAACCATAAGGAAGAAATTCCTACTTTGCGGTCATCAACAAGAAAAGTCCCCGCAGTGGCGGGGCCAAGGCGTATGAAGGGTGACTTTCACGTCCGGTTCCGTGGGAAGGTGGGGATGAAATTCCCTTGCGTGACTTGACTTCTACAAGAACGCATCACATCTAATGAAAATTTTCAACTTAATCTCGATACTTGCCGTCCAATAATTATAAAATAGGAAAAAAATACTTAAATTGAATATAAGACTTGAAACAATAGATTGACCCTGCAAAAATTATAGTAAGTATTACTGTAAACGCGCAAATGACTTTTCTTTATGGCGACATTGGAAAAAGTATAATTGAAAAGCAAGTTTATGACCGGTATTTAAATAATAGGGTAGAACTTATGGCCAAAGATTAAAAGTTGAAAATTCAAATACCAATTATTTTTGCTATTAACTTATTTGTACTGCGTAATATTTTTTTGGTTTCTTAGGCATCCACCTTGTCTGTTATTGTTTTTAATTATACAGCTACACCCTATTGAGCATATCTTTACCTATGGATTTTACAATTTCCGGATATTCAACCGCCTTATTTTCGACCTGGTATTTTATCGAAGAATTGGGCTTATTGTTCGACTGTGGTGACGGTTTGACTGCTGCATTATTGCAAAAAAGCAGAAAAATAGAAAATGTATTTATTTCACATGCAGACAGAGATCACCTATCGGGACTCTTACAGTTTAATCAATTAAATGCAAGACAGGGATTGCCTGTTATTCATTTCCCAAAAGATTGCGGCTCATTTCCTGCAATGAGTGATTTTTCAAAAAAGTTTGATCCACATGTAAGTGGGACAATCTGGAAACCAATTATTGATAAGGATAAAATATGGATAAAAAAAGATGTTTATGTGGAAGCCATTAAAAACAATCACGTTCAAACTTCTGAAAATTCTTTCAAGAGTTTAGGTTATAAGGTAGTGCTTGTAAGATCAAAATTGAAGCCTGAATATCTACACTTATCTGGAATGGAAATTAAAAATATAATTGAAACCTTAGGAAAAGAAGCAACCCATATAAATATCGAAACTGTTCTTTTATCTTATAGTGGTGATACACCATGCGAAAATTTTGAATATTGGAACAATTCCAAAATACTAATTCATGAAGCCACTTTTTTGGGGCTTGAGGAAGATAAGAACATTCAAACACTCCGTATCAAGCACAGCAATCTTGAGGAGGTAATAAAATCAGTTTCAGAAATTAATATCGGGCGCCTTATTCTTGGACATTTTTCTTCAAGATACTCAAAGGAACAAATTGATAATAGCATTAAAGTATTGTGCGAAAAATACAAGATTAAGATTCCTGTTTATAGACTTCTGCCAGGACAAGTGACCAAAGATATATTTTCAGGGAAGGCAATAAATTAAAATACTTATCACCAATAGGTGGTTTTGCAATATAGCAGGAAGACAAAAATGTCTGTCGCCGGCAACCAAAGCTATTCAATACGGTAAGCAAGAATTTTCAAATTAGTTGCGGCAGTAGTCTGATACGTTTTAATAATTCCAGCATCAATAAGTTATTTCCGAATCAATACATTTTTATTCACTGGTCCACCGGTTGGTTGATAATTATAAGGAGCAACATTTTATGTAGATTTCCCTGCACACATTATGTGCCCAATTAAAACAGATGCTAACCACTTTTAAGTTTAAATCAAAAGACACCATCAATCTGGAATAGGTTCCTATGAGATAAACTATCCTTTACGAAATAAGTCCAATTCGAAACCGCACTAAAATCTTGTTAATTCCTTTTATAATTAAATGCAACCATTTACTTTTAATTTTTTAAAACCAAATACTAAATGGATGTCCTCTTTCACACAACTCAATAAGAAGTTACGGGTAAGCATTTCCTATCTTTCAATCTTAATGCTGTGCATTGTATTAACTGGAAATGCGGTTGCGCAAAAAAACAAACCACTTAAAATTACTCTATTGGGTCAGGGTAATTTTGGTGTTTATGATGAAACGTTGAGCAACAATTCCGGTGGAATAGGTTTGGGCTTAAATATAGCTTATCATTTAAAAGGCAAGGTGCACCCATTGCTTGAACTGAATGGAGATTTGTTTGCTGGAACTAAGGAAGCAATTGTAAATCAGGATGGTAGGATTTATGAATCCAAAAGCCAGATGGGCAGTATTTATGCCGGACCTCAATTTCAATTAAGCAAACGGTTTTTTGCCAGCACTACCGCCGGTGTCAGCTTTTTCAATGACAATGCCCATCTTGGTATTCGTCCCTCCTTGGGCTATCAATTTACTCCCAATGGCCATTGGTTGCTTAAAACCTCTTTCACGCATATCTTTAAAGCAGAGGCCATCAGCGAGAATCCTTTTGGTTACTTAAGTTTGGCAATAGGATTCCGTTTTTAGCCATCTCCTCACAAGTTGTTTGCCATTTACATCACCATTTATACATAAATTTAGACAGGTACTGCCATTCAAATCATTTTATGGTTCTTATTCGCATAAATAGCGATATTGCTCACTTGAAAAAATTGTTCTTATGAGTATAAACAAAAAATTTTGGATACTGCCAATAGCGGTATGTACCCTATTGAGCGCCGATGCACAGCGCAAAAAAAACGAACCACCCCCACCGGCACCCACTGCCGATACGGTAAAAAAAGCGCCGGCTCCACCAGCCAAAACCACTGTAGCTGATAAAACCAAAAGCAGTAAGATACATCAGGGTTTGTTTACGCTTTATCAGGATACTGCTACCGGAAGCGTGCAACTGTATATCAGGAAAGATCAGTTGGAACAGGAATTTATTTATCAAAGCTTTTCGTTGGCAGGACCTACCAGTTTGTTTTTAAACCAAAGTATGCACCGGGCGAATTTCATTTTCAAAGTCCGTAAATCGTACGATAAAATTGAGTTTGCCAGTCAAAATACAAACTTCTATTATGATCCTGCCAATGCGGTAACTAAATCGGCCAACGTGGATCATCTTGATGCCATTTTTTTAGCGGAAAAAGTCGTGGTGGAAGATTCGCTTGGATACCTGATTGCGGCGGATGGTTTATTGCTCGGCGAAAAATTGGATCCAGTGAAACCTCTTCCATTTCCAGGCGCACCTCCTGGAGCTCAGTTTAACCTTGGCAGCTTAAATCCTGGTAAAAGTAAATATCAACAAATACGTAGCTACCCAAACAATACGGATGTAGTAGTAGAGCTTGCCTATGATAACCCCATGCCATTTAATGGCGGTGGTAAGGATATTACAGATGCCCGTTACAATCGGGTAAAAATGCAACACACGTTTTTAGAAGTACCTAAAAATGATTTTAAACCCCGCCGCGATGATCCAAGAGTTGGTTATTTTGGAAGTGAAGTGGATGACCTTACAAGCATTAAACCTACACCTTACAAGGATATCATCAACCGTTGGCATCTGGTAAAAAAAGAACAATACGCTGCCATCAGTGAGCCGGTTGAGCCCATTGTTTGGTGGATAGAAAATACAACACCCTTGGAACTAAAGCTTATTATTAAGGAAGCGGGTGAAAAATGGAATGAAGCTTTTGAAAAAGCGGGTTTCCGCAATGCGGTGGTTATGAAGGAAATGTCCGATACCGCCACCTGGGATCCTGCAGATGTACGCTACAATGTAATCCGTTGGGTAAGCAGTGCCTACCCATCGTATGGTGCCATTGGACCAAGCTTTACCAATCCACGTACCGGGCAAATACTCGGTAGTGATATTACCATAGAGTGGCGATCTGGAGCAGGCATTCCAGCACAGGATGAATTGTTTAATGATGGACCGCTCACTTTTGGCTTAGACAAAAAGCCGGAAGCAATGACCAACCTGATGAATCCTATGCAAAAAAAGCACATGGCTACCTGCAATATGGCTCAGGAACTAGCCATGCAGTTTACCATGGGGCTAACCGCTATTGAAGTGCTCGACGCTGAAGATCATGCCGCTGGTACTATTCCTGAAATGCACAAGCAGTTTTTATATTATCTGGTTTTACACGAAATGGGACATACCCTTGGCCTAAACCACAACATGAAGGCGAGCCAAATGCTGAGCCCGGCCGAGCTACACAATACAGCCATTACCCGTAAAATTGGTTTAATTGGATCGGTAATGGATTATCCCGCCATTAATCTGAACCCCGACCGAAGCAAACAGGGCGATTATTATACCACCAAAGTAGGGCCTTACGATGAGTGGGCTATTGAGTATGGCTATAAACCTTTTAGCCCCGCTTCTGAAGAAACAGAATTAGTAAAGATATTGGCACGTAGCACCGATCCCAAACTGGCTTTTGGTAATGATGCCGATGATATGCGTGGACCCGGTAGCGGCGTGGACCCAAGGGTTATGGTGAATGACCTGAGTAATGATATGGTTACCCTGGCCGAAGAGCGCTACAACCTGGTAAATACCATGATGGGAAAACTGAAAACAAGGTACACCTTGGGCGATGAATCCTTCGCCCGTTTACGCAGCCGATATTATGGATTGCTTTCGCAGCGTGCACAAATGACCGGTGCACTAGCTAATTATATAGGGGGTGTGCAGGTAGATAGAAGTTATCCCGGACAAAAATCTGAATTACAACCCTATACCCCGGTACCGGTAGCTTATCAAAAAAAGGCTATGGCAATATTGTCAAAGTACATTTTTGCCCCCACAGTGGCCGATGCGGATGCTCCTTTGTTTCCTTATCTTCAACTACAACGTCGTGGGTTTAATTTTGGAGGAGGCACCGAAGATCCTAAGCCTCAAAATACAGTATTGGGCTTACAAATGAGTGCGATTGCCCGTATTTTAAATCCCACTACGCTCACAAGAATCAGCAGTAGCAGCCTTTACGGTAATACGTATAGTGTAGCAGACGTAATGGGAGATTTAGTGAATGCCATTTTTGCCGCAGACCTCAAGGGAAATGTAAACTTGTACAGGCAAAATTTGCAAACCGAGTTTGTAAAGGGTGCCGCATCTATTGCCAATGCATCTCCCAATCAACCATATGATAATGTATCGAGAGCTTCTGCTTTGGCAACAATTAAAAAAGTAAAGGCACTGCTTAATAGTGCGGTTAGTACCAATGAAGCAACCAAAGCGCATAGAACCAACCTACTCTTTTTAATTGACAAGGCTTTAGCTATCAATTAAAATTCAGAAGTTCCTGGTGGTTTTTTGTTGTTGGTTATAAAACAATGGGGTGTAGAGAATTATTTTCTACACCCCATTTATTTTATTTTTTCTTGTAAAATGGCAACAGCTTTCAAAAAACGAATAAGGTGAATTTACCTTTCGCCCCTATCTGCAGAAGCTCATAAAGGATAGGCCTGCGCCTTATCAGCAATGCTAACGATGCAAATTTTGCAAGGACTTAGATTGCTGGTGATTGCCAGATACAAAATAGCGGAAAAGAATTTATTTGGCCGTGACTTTCCAGATGATCCCCCCATCATCGTCGTTAACCAATAATGAACCATCCGGACCAATGGAGATGCCTACAGGTCTTCCGTACACTTCGTTTTCTTCACCATTGGCTATAAATCCGGTAAGGAAATCTTCGGCGGGTTTTGGCTTTCCATTTTCAAAAGGGATAAAAACAACTTTGTAACCGGAGAAAGGTGCTCTGTTCCAGGAGCCGTGCTGCCCAATAAATGCTCCGTTTTTATATTTTGCCGGAAATTTATCATCCGTATAAAACGAAAGTCCTAATGAAGCCGTATGTGGACCCAATGGAACATCTGGCATAATGGCTTTGTCCACCAAATCCTGATGCGGATCGTCTTTCCAGCGTGGGTCCTTTACCTGCCCGTAGTAGCTATAAGGCCAGCCATACCAGCCGCCTTTTTTTACGCTGGTTGCGTAATCGGGAACCAGATTATTACCCAATTCATCCCTTTCGTTTACTGCCGTCCAAAGATCGCCGGTTATAGGATTCCAGTCCATGCCCACAGGGTTTCTCAGGCCACTTGCGTAGATTTCTTTTCCAGAACCGTCTGGATTGACTTCAAAAATCAGGGCGCGACCTTCTTCCTTTTCTATACCCTGCTCTCCGGCATTGCTCGCAGAACCAACGGAGATATATATTTTATCTTTTGCTTTATTGGTAATGATATTTCGGGTCCAGTGATTATTATAGCCACTGGCAGAAAGTTCAACGATTTTTTCGCCTTTTGCCTCTATTTTGGTTTCACCTTCCTTGTATAGATATCGGTACAAGCCATCGGTATTCGCCACATAAAAATAATTGCCCAGAATGAGCATCCCCAAATTTTGGTTAAGATCCTTTAAAAAAACATAGCGCTCATCAATTTCCCCGTCTTTATCAGTGTCCCGGAGCAGGGTGATTTGATTGGCCGATTGTTTGGTATCTGATTCTGCGACAAAGATATCCTTGTTGGGCGCTACATAAGTCCAGCGGGGGTGTTTTAGGGAATCTGCAAAACGGGTTACTGTAAAACCTTCGGGGGCGGTGGGTGTCTCGCCTTCTTTCCAACCAATTACTTTGCTAAGTTTTACCATCGATTCTGTTGCATACGGTGCGGCAAGCGTTAGGGTACCGACCGTGGTTTCTACGGTAATAGAGCCTTTTTCAGCAAGTTCTTCTTTTTCAGATTGAGTGTTTTTTATCCCGTGTTTGCAACTTATGGAAACGGAAAGGAGCAACAGAATGACAAAATTCGTTTTCATAGTCTAAGTTTTAATCTAAAGTAATTCAAACGAAAGCCAGGATGAAGCTTTCTACTATGGTTTGCGGAAGTTTAACAGGAGTCTTAACGCAATCTTGTTATTAATGAGCAAAAAAGGGGAAGTGGTTTTATTACTATCTCCGTATCACGATATTAAAGCTCGTTCACTATGTACAATAAGAAATTGAAAAGTTTATGCGAATTTTTAATCATCAGTTCCAGACGTTCTGTGCTGATCTGTTTAAAATATAAAACTTTTCCGATAGGTTCCTATTTTTCGATCAGCTAAAAGTTCGAACCTAAAGAGATGTGATCCATTCGCAATTTTCCAAAATCCATTTCTACATGAGGGAGAGAGAAGATCTGATTTTGTTTATCAAAGAGATTGTAAGCTTCCAAAATATAGCGGTCTTAAAATTTATAAACCTTCGTTCCGTCCTCTTTTTTTGTCTTTGTGTCTCGTTAGTTTTTACACTTTTCCATGCAAAAAACGATTTATACAAAATACTCCAGCGATTATGGTAATATCCAAAACAAACTCTTTGGTCTTAACAAATGGGCATTGCAGCGACTTTTACACCAGAAAAAAAACTTCGGGCAGTAATTTGGTGATTTTTGCAAGACCAGCATAATTGGTCTTGTTAGTTCCACAAGCCTTAGAATTAATTGGTAACCCTTGTTGCGACCATTTTCACCAGAAACGGATTAGGTAAACAGTTCCATTTGTGAATTAAAAAATAGGATTGCCAGTCCTTTTAAAATATGGTAACCTTCCAACTATTTCCGATAATGACAAAAACGCTTGTAAAGCTACCATTCGGCTAAAACCGTAACCCCACCTTGTACCATTTCACCCATTTTTACATGGATTTTGGTCCCTACCGGCAATAATAAATCCACCCGGCTACCAAATTTTATAAACCCCATTTCTTCTCCCTGCTTCACTTTCATGCCAGGTTGCAGATAGTTTACAATACGTCGGGCTAGTGCTCCGGCAATTTGTTTTACCAGTATTTCGCGGCCCTGTACCTTATATACAACACTGTGGCGCTCATTTTCGGTGCTGCTTTTAGGATTCCATGCAGCAAGGTATTTTCCCGGGTGATACTGACTGTATAAAATTTCGCCATCTACCGTATTCCGGTTTACATGCACATCTAAAGGACTCATGAAGATGCTAACTTGTAAACGTCTATCTTTAAAATATTCCGGGTCGGTAGTTTCCTCAATCACCACTACTCTTCCATCAGCCGGACAAATCAGTTTGTTGGAGTCGATGGTTAATGGCCGGTTGGGTATCCGGAAAAAAGAGATTAGAAAAAGCCAAAGGCCAAGACTAACAATAAAGATGAGCGCTGAGACGAGGGGAAACTGCTCGCTCAAAAACCAAATGGATATGGCATTTACCGCCCCTAAAACAAGCGCTGAAAGCCCGATAGTCGCAAATCCCTCTTTGTGAATGGTCATAATTGTTGATAAAAGTCCAAAAAAGCCCTGTTTGGACTAAAATAGCTCCGATTTTATAAAGTTGCAAAAATAAGACATAGATCTCAACCGTTTAACCATATAATTAATTGGATGTCGCAATAATAAGACTTTCTAAAAAAAAGGTGTTATTATATGGCATCCCGAGGGTTACCCATTTTCTTAAAAGACCAATAATATCAATACTTTGATTAAAGAAATTACCCATACTCATCAACCTACCGTATTTCAGTTACAGGAAGAGGGGCTTATGAAATGTATTTCAGGGATCCTATATTTCGGTAATGATTTTACTGAACAGGCACCTCTGATCTTTGATTTTGAACCGACAGCATCTGTTATGATCTTGTTTGAACTGGAAAAGGGAGCTTCCAAGAGTGGATTGAAGAAGGCTAGAGTTTTAGGTCCGCACCTCTCTCATGTGCCCCATTTTCTACCTGCCAATGCAAAAATGTGGGCTGTTCTTTTTAAAGTCAGCGCTTGGTTTCACTTAACAGGTATGACGTTATTTGCTCTGTTAGATCGTTGTTTGCCCCTTTCAGAGGCTTTTGGAGAAAAGGACTTATCCGTTCTATTTGACACCCTGCAAAACGATGAAATAGAACCATCACAGACGGTCTTGGCTATAGAAAGCTATTTGCAAACTCAATTTGCCCGAACCAAGGGTAAAAAGAAGCCGGCTTTTCAGCAAACAATTGCTCAAATGGAGGCTTTTCATGGATTTTCGAGGGTCGAAGATTTTTTAACGGAAAAAATTAAAATACGAAGTTTGGAGCGGTATTGCCGAAAGTCACTGGGAATACCCCCTAAGTCATACTTAGAATTGTTGCGTTACCATAAAATTTTGCAGTATATGCAAAAAACACAAAAACCAGAATGGAGTGACCTGGTTTTTAAAGGATTTTATACGGATGAGCAACACTATCAGCGTGATTTTAAAAGGCTAAGCAAACCTGGGGTATTAAAAGGTTGTGAATCGCTGCAAGGATAGCGGCAGGTGGATTTTAGCCAAAAATCTGAAGAAAAATCCAGGCAATGGGCGTTGCCAGCAAAAGACTGTCAAAACGATCGAGAAAACCGCCATGCCCCGGCATCATCTGCCCGCTGTCTTTTACCCCGGCCATTCGCTTGAGTTTGCTTTCTAGCAAATCGCCGAAAGTACCAGCAACAACACCAATAGCAGGCAAACAAATGGCATATACCCACGGGATTTCCAACATAAAAACTGCTACAAGCGAAACAACTACAACGGCTAGCAATGCTCCTCCTATGGTTCCCTCCCAGGTTTTCTTTGGGGAAATGGGAGACAAGGGCGTTTTTCCAATATAAGACCCTACGATATAGGCCATGGTATCATTTATCCAGATGGAACTTATCAGCAAAAGCGGAAGCAGCCAGCCTGACAGGTCGGTTTTGTTTACTCCAAATTCGAGAATGCCGATCATCATACCCCAGCTAAGCGAAATATACAACCATCCAAAACCCAGCCGGCCCGCACCACGCCCGGTAATATGGGTTTGCTTTTGCAAAAGTCCGGCGGCTATCAGGATAAACCCAGCCAGGGATAATGGCAAAACTGCATTGGCCCCTAAAGCATAACCTGCCAATACATAACTATTACTGCAAAAGGAAAGCAGGATACCTGTTCCGGCTGTTGTCAATCCTCCCTTTATCCAGTTGTGTATCTTTATTTTTTCAATTTGTTCGCTCAACCGGATGTATTCCCACCAGCAACCGGTGTGGATTACAAGGAATAAAATAAGAAAACTCCATTGGTTCCAAAGGATACCTGTAAGCATAATGGCAGCAAAAACAACAGCACTTAATGCACGGACCCGAAAAACGGCTTGATTTAATGGCATGTTAAATTAAATAAATGGGAAAATGTGTCCCGGCAGCTATTAATCAGTTTGCAAGTCCCTGATTAAGTAAATTGAGCGCCAGTTCTCTGAAATGTAGCGGGACATATAACTCAAATTCTCCTATGGCAATATTGTACATACTATCCTGTTTGTTTAGAATTTGAACAGGAATATGATTGATTTCCAGTTTGCCTTGTACAATAGCGGCTTCCGTGTACAATTGGGTACTGTATATTTTGTGCCAGCTTTGTTTTACCCCGGAATTTTCTTTGTCCATATTTTTTAAGCAATAGTCTTGATAGTTCTTCCTTCAGGAAAGCCTGTTTACAAAAGGATCTGAACGTTCGTCCATTATTTCAACTGGCAGGTTTGTATTTCTGCGTTTCCAGATCTCACGCAATAAAACAAAGATAATCCCAATAGCAAACAATCCGGTCCACCAGGGAAAAAAGGAGGTATCCTGCAGTGTGATTTCTTTTCCTTTACTATGCAAATAATACAAACTAAGTACTGCCAGCAGGTTATTGACAAAATGCATGGCGATGGTAAACCAGATATTACCGGTTAAATAGAAAACAGTTCCCAGCAGCATGCCCAACACAAAACGCGGAATAAAGCCGTACCAACTAAAATGGATGGCAGAAAAAACCAGCGAGCTGATTACAATAGCAGTCACAGGCGATTTCAGCCAACGCTGCAAAAGCCCCTGCAGTCCGCCCCGGAAAAATACCTCCTCGAAAACGGCGGGCAGCACGGCTACCATTACTATGGAAGTGAGCAATCCTGGCAGGTTACTAACATCTACCATAGCCTCCACCTGTTTTTCATAAGTGGTTTCCATGTTGTCAAAAAGAGTTCGCCAGTATTCTGGCAAAGGAATGGCTTTGTTGAGTTCCCCCAAATTGTCTGTTAGGGGTAAACTGGCTAAAATGATTAAAGCACTGAAACCTAATAGCAGCAGGTTGCCTTTTTTAATAAACCCTAAAGCAAGCCAGCCATTTTTGAAACATATAAATGCATAAATAATAGCGGGTAAAAAGAACATAAAGAAAGTAGCAATAACCTGAACGAGCCGAAGCGTATCTGCATTGGCAGGCTCGGTCATAAAATCGGGATTTTCTATTTTACTGCCCGAATTCACCATTACAAAGGCGCCCAGAATATTGGCAAGGATAAAACAACCACCCCAAACCCCAATAAGGACTCCAAATTGCCGCATGGGGTTATAACCTTTGTTCATCAAAACATTACTCATGCTGCAAAGTAAAGGAAAGAAAACAGACCCGGTTCAGGGGATTGCCAGAGTGTTTCTATCTTTGCTGCGTATATGGTAAAAATTGGACCTATTGAACTTCCTGATTTTCCGCTTTTGCTGGCGCCCATGGAGGATGTCAGCGATCCGCCTTTTAGGGCAGTTTGTAAAGCCAATGGGGCGGATTTGATGTACACTGAATTCATCAGCAGCGAAGGACTGATCAGAAATGCCATGAAAAGCAGGCAGAAACTGGATATTTTTGAAGAAGAGCGCCCGGTGGGTATTCAAATTTTTGGTGGCGATGAGGAAGCCATGGCTTTAAGCGCTGGCATTGTGGACACGGTTCAACCCGATTTACTCGATATTAATTTCGGATGCCCGGTTAAAAAAGTTGTCTCTAAAGGAGCAGGCGCGGCAGTATTGAAAGATATAGACATGATGATCAGGCTGACTACGGCCTGTGTGAAAAGTACCAATTTACCGGTAACCGTTAAAACAAGGCTAGGCTGGGACTATGACTGCATCAATATTATGGAAGTAGCTGAAAGACTGCAGGATGTGGGTATCAAAGCCTTAGCCGTTCATGGACGTACACGCAGTCAGCTATACAAAGGAGAGGCCAACTGGGAACCCATTGCCGAAGTAAAAAATAATGCTCGGATACAAATTCCAATTTTTGGCAACGGTGATATTGATAGTCCGGAAAAAGCACTGCTTTATAAAAATCGATACGGCGTAGATGGTATTATGATTGGAAGGGCGGCCATTGGTTATCCGTGGATTTTCAATGAGATCAAACATTTTTTAAAAACAGGGGAACACCTGCCTCCCCCCACTATAGAACAGCGCGTTGCTGTTATTAGAAAGCATCTTCTTGGAAGCATCCAATGGAAGGGCGAAACGCTTGGAATCCTGGAAATGCGCAGGCACTATACCAATTATTTGAAAGGATTGCCCAATATTAAGGAGCACCGGATGAAATTGGTAACCCAAAAATTTTATGAAGAAATTGATGAATCGCTTAATGAAATAGAGGCGATTTATACCGGCTTTGCTTTTGAACACCGCCGCGTTATGATGGAAGAAATGGCCTGGTCCTGCGGCTGATTTTGTGAGTTACACACATTTTTTTTATTGTACTTATTTTCCCGCATTTTTTAAATGGTAGTTGTTTTGCCCTGAAACCCGCTCCTGCCCTGTATTCCAACTAGTCCAAAATTTCCCTTTTTTGCTTCCTGATTCTGGACTTGATGAGAAAGTTCAGAATGCGATATTTAGCACAATAAATGCCCTGATAAAAAGTTTGATGTTTCAGTTGGCCTATACCTTTTGGTCAAAAATCAGCGTAAATAAACAGGCAAGCAATTGCAGAACATTAAAACATTCATCGGAATAAATCAATCCAAATAGGGCAAAATGTACACCAAACATCATTCTGTAAATTTGGGCACGGAACAAAAAGCACCCCATCCATTAAAATATCTTGCTAAAAGAGCAGGGTTTTTGATTGCATTTTTGATTGTCGTTTCCCAGCTTTTCTCTCAATCCATTAATGTAATTTATTTCAATAATGGAGCTACCTACATGCCAGGAGGAAGCATCAGCTTCCACATTACGCCACAGGATGTTTTTCCTTTCAATAGCCGTTTTGTGATGCAACTGATGAGTGCGGATGGCACTACGGTAATCAACGACAATATTGGAGAAGTCAGCGAATTTTTTACTCCGGTTGTAAATGGTATGATCCCCGCAGGTATTCCGGCGGGCAATTACCGTTTGAGAATTCAGGCGTTTGAAGGAGCCAACATCGTAGCTACTTCGCCGCTTTCAGCAGTTTTTACCGTTTCTCCAAATACTGCTTTTGCCCGCCCGGTTATTGGTAATCAGTCTGGACAGATTCTTCAAATTCAATGCTTTGCTGAAAGCAATTTTTTTGGATCCGTCAATAATTCAATTATAGCGAGTACCCCCAATAATTTAAACTTTCAAATTACCAATTATAGCAACAGTTTTACCTATACAGTTACTTTTATTGATCATAGTACCGGTGCTACCAATCCTCTTACACTGAATGTGTTTGGTGGAGTAGCTTCATTTAATTTGCCTGGCGGACGTCCAACCGGTTATTATACCATCGAAATTAACCAGTCGAACGCAAGTGGAAGCACAAGTTTCAGTTATGTTTATCTTTTTTCTACCGGTAATACCTCCTTGGGTAACCTGAGTAGTGAAAACGTGTGCGTTGGTTTAGATGTACTCTTTTCCAATGACCGTCAGGTTATTTTTAAAAACTACCCAGGTAGTTTTTATACTGTAAATTACGGAGACGGAAGCAAAATTGATACGTTTACCCATGCCCGTTTTATCCTTGATTCAGTATTTGCCCACGGCTATAATATTCCCACGTGCCAATCGGCCGGTAGCCTCAATATTGGAGGTAAGTTCCGCGCTGAAATCTTATTATTCAACAAAGGAATCCGTCAGGCACCAAATAATAGATGCAATGAATTTGTACAAAATGGTAATGGTACCAGCAAGTTGGTGAATACTAGTCTGGCACCGGTTGCTGGTGTAGGAGGCCCTCCGGGAATATGCCTCAATAGCCCGGTAAGTATTTTGAATCAAACCCTCAAAGGCGTTTATGGAGAGGGAAATGTTTGCTTAACCGATCCGCTGGTAAGCTGGCTGATCCGCAGGCCGGGTACCAGTGAATTTTTTCCCGTACCAGCTAGTTGGTATGACAACCCCAATGCACACTTAAACTTACCAGCAAATGTTTTGGATCAGGTGGGCATATGGCAAATAAAAGTGATTGCCCAAAATCCACAGGGTTGTAATTCCATAACAGAGGCCATCCATACCCTTTGTGTTGAACCACCCATTATCGCTCAGTTTACAATTAATCAGGAAGATTCAGTTGTTGTTTGCGAAAGCCCCATCACCAATGTAAAGATTACCAATACCACCGTTCTGCAGAATTTATGCGCTACGCCTCAATTCCGCTGGAGAGTTTATAATGGACAGGGAGAGTTGCTTATCGCAGGTGCGGATTATAAAATTATTCCGAACGACTCCGCAGCAAATCCCGAGTTTATTTTTAATAGACCAGGTAATTTCCGTATTGAATTGGTAATTGAAACCTACTGTATTACTTCTACGGTAAGCCGGCCTATTATAGTGCAAAGGGTTTTAAGACCAGGGTCATTGCGTCTTCCAAGGGATACAAGCTATTGTGGAGATGAAAAATTTATAAACTTTGGAACTGATGTGGCACACAGGCCATCTTACAACAGCAACGATGGAAATGAAAAATACATCTGGACCATTACAGGTGGCATCCATAGCTTTGAGAATGGTACCACCGCTGGCTCAAGGTTCCCGCAGGTACGTTTTAATGGATATGGTACATACCGGGTGGGACTCTATTTTGAAAATGCCTGCGGTAATGCCGATACCTTTCAGTTGGTAACCCTGCAGGAACCAATAACCCTGGATGCCGGACCTGACAGAGCGATATGTTTTGCCCAGGATACCCTGCAGCTTAATGGAACGGCTTCTCAGGCCAGTTCATTCTTGTGGAGCAGGTCTGGTACAGGTACTTTTGCACCCGCAAGTGCGCTTTCTACCGTATATACACTTTCAAACGCAGATAAAGCAAGCGGAGCTATAATACTTCGGTTGCTGGCTAACCCGTTGGCCGGGAGTGTTTGTCCTGCTGTCAGGGATTCGTTGCGTGTAAGCATTTTACCGGACAACCGGGGTGAGAATCGCAATGCTGAAATTTGCTCGGGTATTGCCATTAATTATACACCCACTTCCAGTATAAATAACAGCAACTATACCTGGACAAGTCAAGTGACTTCAGGAACCCTGAGCGGAAATACTGCTTCGGGTATTGGTACTATTACCGACTTATTGGTAAATCCGAGTGCCGGCACTCCTGCGGTAGTGGTGTACACGATCATTCCGTTTGCCAACAATTGCGATGGATTTCCTTTTACCTATACTGTAAGGGTAAATCCGATACCAACTTTTACAGCTACTGCCACGCCGGATTCAATTTGTTCTGGTTCAGCAACAAATATTGTTTTGGCTAGTCCGTTAACAGGGGTAAAATACAGTTGGTCCAGTTCGGTAATTGCCGGTTCTGTTACGGGTAATACCAATGCTACCAATGTTAGTGGTCCGCTGGTAAATACCCTCAATAATACCAGTTCTGGTTTTACTACTGTTCGTTATACCATACAAGTTACAGGACCGGATCCAAGTAATTGCCCCGGCCCGGATACTACTATTGATATAGTAGTGGCACCGGTTATAACTCCTGCCAATGCAGGAGCCGACCAATTGCTTTGTAATGATAGTCAGGTGCAGTTATCTGCAAATGTTCCTGTTATTGGAACAGGCAGATGGACACAAACAGGCGGATTGCCTGCTACTATTGCAGATCCTGCGGCTGCCAATACTATGGTAAGTGGTTTAGTGGGCGATCAGGTTTATCGGTTCACCTGGACCATCACCAACCCCAAGGTAATCTGTCCTTCTTCAGCCGATGAGGTTCAGATTACGGTTCGTCCTCAAACAACCGTGGCCAATGCTGGTAACGATTCTTCTATTTGTATTACCGGGAACAATACTTTCCAACTGGCTGGCAACGCTCCCCGTTCTTTTGAACAAGGCCGCTGGTTTATTGTAAGCAGCAGCTTTTCACCCGCTGCAACGCTCACCAATGCAACCCAAATCAATGCCCGCTTGAATAATCTGCAACCTGGAACGGTGGTGGTTCGCTGGCAGATTTCGAGTGATGCCACTGGTTGCGCCAATACCAATGACACACTGGTGTTATTTATCAGTTCACCTACACCTGCAGCGAATGCCGGTCCGGATCAATTGCTTTGCGATAACCTGTCGGCGGTGTTGAATGCAACACCTGTGTCAGGAAAAGCTAAAGGTGTATGGACGGTTATAGCTCCTTCTACAGGAACTTTGGCTGATCTCAGTAGCCCGGCTACATCAGTTTCTAACCTCATTTTTGGTGCCAATAATTTTATATGGACTGTTACAGACAGCATTTGTCCGCAAGTAAGCCGCGATACCATTCGGGTTTCAGTGCGACCTGCTACCACCCTGGCCAATGCTGGTAACGATACTTCGGTTTGCGTAACCGGCAATACAAGTTTCCGTTTGTCGGGCAATGCGCCACAATCTTTTGAAGCTGGCCGCTGGTTTGTAGTTAGCAGCAGTTTTTCACCGGCAGCCACCCTTACAAGCGCCTCAAGTCGTACTGCACAAGTAAACAACTTGCAAGCAGGTACGGTAGTGTTGCGCTGGAGAATTACCAGTGATGCTACTGAATGCGCCCCTTCCAATGATACCATGATATTGACCATCGGAGCGGCTACTCCTCCAGCAAATGCAGGTTCCGACCAGTTGCTTTGTGATATTACTACCGCCAATTTAACGGCAGTTCCGGTTACAGGCAACGCATCAGGTAACTGGACTGTTTTGGCTCCATCCACCGCAGTGGTTGCACAGCCATCCAATTCTACCGGTTTAGTCAATGGGCTTACCGTAGGTGCCAACCGCATTGTTTGGACCATTACCGATGTGCTTTGTCCGCAAATAACCCGTGATACTGTTTTAATAACTGTTCGACCTCCAACCACTCAAGCTATTGTAGGAGCCGATACTGCTATATGTGTTACCGGAAATAATAGCTTTCCGGTAAAAGGCAATACCCCACAATCTTTTGAGCGGGGACAGTGGTCAATTGTAAGCAGCAGTTTTTCTCCGACTCCTTCTTTTACCAACGGCTTACTACCAAATACTACCCTTACTGGTTTGCAGCCCGGAGTAGTGGTGGCTCGATATACCATTACCAGCGAGGCTGCAGATTGCCTGCCTACTTATGATGAAATCCGCATAGAAGTTGGCAATGCTACCGCTTTGGCAAATGCAGGACCTGATCAGATTCTTTGTGAAACCACTTCTACCTCACTGGCGGCTACCCCGGTTTCTGCTAATTCTGTTGGTACCTGGACGGTTTTGAGTCCCGGAACAGCTTTGGTAGCACAACCAGCTTTGCCCAACAGTATGGCAAATAGTCTTATAGTAGGAAGCAACCGATTTATATGGACCGTTCAGGATCAGTTATGTTCTGCAATCAATCGCGATACCGTTCAGGTTTTTGTGAGACCATCTACTACAACTTCTGTTGCCGGAAGAGATACTGTATTGTGTATTGTGGGTAATACTACCTTCAGGCTTGCTGCAAATGCCACCCGGATAAATGAAACCAGTCGTTGGACTGTAGTAGCCTCTACCATGTCGCCTGCTCCAACGTTGAGCAGCAACAATGACCGTCAAGCCAATTTACTTGGGCTAAGGGCAGGTAGTGTAACGCTTCGCTGGACTATTACCAATGATGCTCCGGATTGCCCTCCAAGCAGCAGTGAAATAACCATTCAGGTAAGCCCTGCCACACCTTTGGCCGCTGCCGGCCCCGATCAGTTATTGTGTAATGTAACTTCTACTACTTTGGGTGCTATTCCTGTAGCCAACTTTTCTATCGGGCGTTGGACCGTTGTATCTCCTGTCGGAATGAATATTGTTTCGGACACCAACGCGCAAACACAGGTTAACAATCTGGTGATTGGAACCAATACACTGGTTTGGACAGTATCCAACCAGGCATGTCCGCAAACTTACCGGGATACCGTGTTGGTAGTAGTGCGGCCACAAACTACAGTAGCCAATGCCGGAAGAGATACCGCATTTTGCAGTACCGGCAATGCCAACTTCCGTCTCGGGGGCAACAATCCACTGGCACATGAAGCTGGCCGTTGGACTATTGTAAGCTCCACTATGAGCCAGCAGCCTTCGTTTAGCAATACCACTGCTCCAAATGCTTTGCTGAGTGGCCTAACACAGGGAACAGTTACCCTGCGCTGGACTATTACAAGTGATGCAGCGGATTGTCCGCCAACAAATGCTACCATTACGCTTACAGTAGGACAACCTACACCGGATGCTTTTGCCGGACCAGGACAATTATTATGTAATGTAAATAGTACCACGCTGATGGCAAATCCGGTTTCGGGAAATGCTACCGGAACCTGGAGGACGGTGGCGCCTTCTGCCGCTGTAGTGGCTGAACCCAACAACCCCAGTACCCTCATCAGCAATCTGCTGGTAGGTAACCAAAGGTTTGTATGGGAAGTTACTGATGCGCTTTGTCCGCAAACCCTGCAGGATACCGTTTTGGTAATTGTGCGTCCAGCTACTACACAGGCTGCTGCGGGTGCCGATACTGCCTTCTGTACCACTGGCAACCCTGTTTATACTTTAAAAGCCAACAGCATGCTGGCACATGAAACCGGCCGCTGGACTATTGTAAGCAATAATATCAGTCCGCAACCTTCATTGAGTAATCCGGTCAGCCCAAATGCTACGCTGAGTGGTCTTCGCCCGGGTACCATCACCCTGCGTTGGACTATTACAAGCGACGCTGCTGATTGCGCACCCACACAAAGTGATGTAACCATTCGAATAGGCACCGGAACTATGGATGCAAACGCAGGACCCAATCAGATACTTTGCGATGTAACTTCTACTACTTTAAATGCTACCCCGGTTTCCGGTTCATCCATAGGCAACTGGAGTGTGGTGGCTCCAGGCGAGGCTATCGTTTCCGACATACAGAATCCTGCTTCCGCAGTAAATTCATTGATTGCCGGGAATCACTTCCTTGTTTGGAATGTTCGGGATACGCTATGCCCGCAGATAAACCGCGATACCATGTTGGTAGCTGTGCGACCTCCTACCACACCGGCATTTGCAGGTAATGATACTGCAATTTGTAGCACAGGAAATACATTCTTAACGCTCAATGGCAATATTCCGCAATCTTTTGAAAGAGGACGCTGGACGTTGATTAGCAGTAATTTCTTCCCCGCTCCTTCCTTTGTTAACCCATCGGATCCTCAATCAAGAATAAATGGATTGAAGCCAGGTACCATGGTGCTTCGCTGGACCATTTCAAGTGATGCAGCAGGTTGTTCCCCAACCTCAGATGATATACTCATTACCATTGGTAATCCCACCAACGATGCGTTTGCAGGGATTGATCAATTGCTTTGTGATGTAACAACCGCTAATCTGAATGCAGACGGGGTGTCAGGTTTTTCAAAAGGCGTATGGACCGCCGTAGCACCTACTGCCGCTCTGGTAGCCAATTCAGGCAATCCACAATCAGCAGTGAACAACCTTGCAGTTGGAAGCAACATTTTTGCATGGACCGTTACCGATTCGCTTTGTTCCCAGGTTAATTCAGATACACTGGAGATCATTGTAAGGCCACCTACCACACAAGCCAATGCCGGACGAGATACTATTTTCTGTATCACCGGTGTCAATTCATATCAACTGGCTGCCAACCTGCCAAGTAGTTTTGAGGTAGGCTCCTGGACGGTTGAATCTGGTTCTACCTTCACACCCAACTTTACCAACAACAATTTTGCAAGCAGCCGCATTACCGGATTAAGACCAGGTACCCTGCAGTTGAAATGGACCATAAAGAGCGATGCCGTCGGTTGCGGTCCTACATTTGATTCGGTTACCATTCAAATTGCGGATACAACCCCGGCAGCTTTGGCTGGACCTGATCAGATTGTATGTAGTGAAAATGGTACCGTACTGAATGCAACACCGGTTAATGGTTTCTCTACGGGTGCCTGGATGGTGTTGCCTCCATCAACAGCTACCCTGTCCAATGCTTTAGATCCAAAATCCGCTGTAACTAATCTGACTCTGGCCAACAACCAGTTTATATGGATCGTAACAAACAGTGTTTGTGCTATTGAAAAACGTGATACGGTAAACCTTATCGTACGGCCTCCAGTTACTCAGGCTAATGCAGGCAGCGATGCCATCTTGTGTGGATTGTTTAGCAACAGCTATGCTTTAAAGGGAAATAGCCCGCAATCTTTCGAAACCGGAAAATGGCGAATCATCAACAGTACAATGGGTGCTAATCCGTTAATCAACAACACCAATCAACCCAATACAACAGTTAGTGGTCTTCGGGTAGGTGTTATATCGCTTGTATGGCAAATCAACAACGACGGATCTTGTCCTCCAACTTCCGACACGGTAACCATTACCTTGACTCCTGCTTCGGCTCCTGCCATCGCAGGACCCGATCAGCAAATCTGTTCAGTTACTGAAACTATTTTGGGTGCTACGGCAGTGAGTGGAATCAATAATGGCCGATGGACAATTATTCAGCCTTCTGCTGCCATAGTGTCCGATGACGCAGATGCGGCTACAACGATTACAGGCTTACCGTTGGGCGTTACCCAATTGATCTGGACTGTAACCAACAATGTATGTCCTGCCAATGCAGATACCGTTCGTATGGAGCGTTTCCCAGCTATCGTGAATGAAATAGGCGGCTCAACTACTATTTGTGTGGGACAGTCTGCCACCATTACCAATACCATTATATCTGGTGGCAATGGTACCTACCAATACAGCTGGCAGCAAAGCACGGATAGTGTAAATTATTCTATTATTCCAGGGGCTATAGCCAATACACTGGTGGTAAATCCCACCCAAACTACCTGGTACCGCCGGTTGGTTGTTTCTCAGCCCTGCGAATCAGTTAGTGCTGCGGTGAAAGTGAATGTATTGGGGAAAATTGAAAATAATATCCTTGCTGCTGATCAGGCAATATGTATCAATACTTTGCCAGGCGGTATTACAGGTTCTGTTCCAACCGGTGGTGGAGAAGATTTCCGCTATACCTGGCAGGAGCGCACCGGAAACGGCGCATGGACTAACATCAGCGGTGCTACAGGCAAAGATTTTGCTCCGGGCGTACTTACTGAAACCACCCGCTATCGCCGCATTGTGAATACTACCCTTTGTGATGGTCTGCAAAGAGATACCAGCAATACCATTACGATACAGGTGAATCCGGATGCAAGAGCTGTAATGAATCCTGCTCGTACGGAGAACTGTGCTTCATGGATCATTACCCAGTCGGTACTGAACCCCACTTTGGATAATACACGTAACAGCGGTTACAACTGGTATGTAAATGGTCAGCTTGTGGGTAGCGGTTCTACTTTCCCGGGTACCACCATTGCATTGCCTGGAGATAGTGTGCTGATTAAGTTGGTAGCCATCAGCCGTTTTGGCTGCCGCAACGATTCGGTATCAGTATGGTTCCGCACTACAGCCGATCCGGTACCAGGTTTTGTGTTGAGTGATACTGTAGGCTGTGGACCGCTTGCAGTTACCATAACCAATACTACTAATTCTGGAGCCAATTACCAGTTCTTCTGGAATTTCGGACAAGGTCAGACCAGTTCTCTGGCTAATCCGGGTACCCGGATTTTCCCGGCCAACCCTACCTTTATGGATACTGTTTATCGGGTGACGCTCCGGGTAACCGGTGGTTGCGATACGGTTACTACCTTCCAGAACATACGGGTAAAATCGAAGGCAAAAGCTATTTTTACGCCAAGCAAAACATCGGGTTGTTCGCCATTGACCGTAGACTTCCGAAATACCAGTATCGGAACCAATATGCAGTTTGAATGGCTGTTTGGAGATGGCACAACACTTCTATCACAGGATGCAGTGGTTAGCCATTTGTATACCACCAATAAGCTTGACACATTCTATGCTAAATTAATTGCCCGCAATGAGTGCGGGGATGATACCGCCACGTTCGTGCTCGTGGTGCAGCCCAATACCATTTTACTTGACTTTGCGGTAAGCGGTATAGACCGTGCAGGATGTTCACCTCACACGGTTAGCTTTATCAACAACTCAACGGGTGGAACACTGTTTACCTGGGATTTTGGGGATGGCAATACCACTACCACTACCCGCAACCGGGATACAGTAAGACATACTTACACCACTGCCGGAGAATTTACGGTTCTTCTAAGAGCATCTAACGGATGTTCGGATACTTCCTCCACTGAGCAGATAACGGTACAGGCCACTCCGGCAGTAGGTTTTGATGCGAATCAACTTCAACTTTGTATAGGTGATACGGTGAAGTTGACCAATACAAGTGAGTCGGCTACTTATAGGTGGAGCCTCGGAGACGGTACCTCTGCTACCACTACCAATGTAAATAAGGTGTTTGGATCTGCAGGAACTTATCGTATTTGGCTCACCGGTGCACGGCAGTATACCAGCGGACTCGTATGTATAGATAGCGCGTACAGGGATGTTATTGTGACGGATACCCTACCAACCCAAATGCGGGTAAGTGATTCTGTATCTTCTTGTATACCTTTTACTGTAAACTTTACAAATACCGTGGTGAATGCGGCATCCGTCACCTGGGATTTTGGAGATGGTAATCTTGCTACTGGCAATAATGTGAGTCATACCTACACCCGTGTAGGGATCTATAAAGCCGTAATGATTGCTACCCTTCCCGGAGGCTGTAATTACCGTGCCGAACAAACAATTCGGGTGAGCGGGCCTACCGGCACACTGACTTACGATGCAGGAATCGCCTGCTTTAATCAGCCGGTTCGTTTTGAAGTAGTAAGCGGAGGCGCCCAACAATACATTTATGTGTTTGGAGATGGAGACAGCCTTGTAACCACCAATACAGTTGTAAATCACATTTATCGTACTACCGGCTCCTTTGTTCCTTATGTAATACTTTCCAACGGGGCGTGCCGGCTTATTTCGCAGCCAGGTGATACGGTAAAAATTGATCGGGTACGTACAGGATTTACGTATACCCTTACGCAAACCTGCGGATTGACTACAGTGAATTTTACTGATACCAGCCGTTCAAGTTTTGGTATTGCCAACCGTCGTTGGGATTTTGGTAATGGAAATGTACAAAGTGGAACAACGGCTAATCTAACAGCATCGCAAAACGGAACTTTTCGTGTCGTGTTGCTTGTAACCGGTGCAAGTGGATGTGTGGATTCTATGATTCAAAATATTTTAATACCCGTACAAAGTATACCGGGTATCAATATTAAAGGCAATCCTATTCTTTGCGAAGGGGGTAGTAATACACTCGAAGCCGATATAGTTTCTACAGATAGCATTGCCTCTATTCTTTGGGATTTTGGAAATGGCCAGCAGGCACAGGGCGCAAGAGTAACTGCCAATTATGTAAATGCGGGTAGTTTCACCATCCGCCTTACTGTAAGAACAGTATTTGGTTGTACCAGTACCATTACCAGGAATGTAACCGTCAATCCGACTCCTGTTGTGGGAGCAAGTAACGATTTGCGGATATGCCGCGGCCAGAGCACCATTCTATTTGCTGCCGGTGCACAACGTTATATCTGGAGTCCTTCCAATGGATTGAGTTGTATAGATTGTGCCTCACCGGTAGCAACACCTACCACCACCACCCTATATGCAGTAACCGGCTTCAATTCATTTGGTTGCAGCAGCTCCGATAGTGTTTTGGTAACGGTGGCTCAACCAATTGATGTTACCGCTACACCTTCCGATTCGTTGTGTATAGGTCAAGGTATTCAATTGCAGGCCAATGGTGCTGCTTCTTATCAGTGGTCACCGGCTGCAGGATTGTCAGCGGCTAATATTGCTGATCCGTTCGCAAGACCTAATCAAAGCATTACTTATCGTGTGGTAGGTTATGATGGTGCAAATTGTTTTACCGATACTGTATTTGTACGTTTGGGTGTGGGTCCGATACCAACCCTGGAACTTGGTCAGGGTGGATTGGTTGTTGCAGGAACAAGGGTAACACTTAACCCGGCAACAACAGGTGGTCTTATCCGGGATTATACCTGGACACCTGCCAACCTGCTTAGTTGCACAGATTGCCGCAATCCTGTAGCTACCATTGATAATGATATCAACTACCGTTTGACGATTAGCAACAATTATGGTTGTACTGCAACGGATACAATTGGTTATCGCGTAGTCTGCCGGGCCGATCAGGTATTTATTCCCAATGCCTTCAGCCCCGATGGAGATGGTATTAATGATGTGCTGTATGTAATGGGTAAAGGAGTATCCAAAGTAAAAAACTTCCGCATATTTACCAGGTTCGGTGCATTGATTTACGAAAAGGCCAACTTTGATGTCAACGATCCGACTACCGGATGGGATGGTAGAATAAATGGGGTGGCTGCAAGTCCGGATGTATATGTTTATACGGCGGAAGTAATATGCACGGGTGGTTCAGCGTTTACTTATAAAGGGAATATTACTTTATTCAGATAAGCTATTTGTGACAAACAATAATTAAAAAGAGAGCATGAAAACACTTTTACAATCAGGCAAATTATTCTTACCAAAATCCTTTTGGAAGCTGGGAACGATGATAAGTTTGTTAACCATTTTGGGTTTTTCAGTGAAAGCGCAAGACCTGAATTTTTCACAGTTTTATGAATTACCCTTATTACGTAATCCTGCACTTGCGGGTATATTTAAGGGAGATATGCGTATACAGTCGGTACACCGCAATCAATGGCAAAGTGTAACGGTGCCTTACCAAACCACGGGTTTAAGTGCCGAGGTAATTTTACCCGTAAATGATTACGGCCATGCAGTTGTTGTAGGCGCACAAATGTTGCACGATGTCGCCGGTGACAGCAAACTTACCCGTACGCACTTTTTACCGGTAGTGGGCTATCAGGTTCCTATTGCCGGAAGTGATGTTTATTTATCCGGAGCCATTATGGGTGGGATTGTAAGCAGTAGTTTCGATCCATCAGGTTTGCGTTGGGCAGATCAGTTTGTCAACGGCCAATTTAATCCTGGTATAACATCAAGACAACCAATTCGTAATACCGGACGGAACTACCTTGACGTAGGTGGTGGGTTAGCTATTGCAGGCCCTGCTAATGAAGTAATGAGTTACTACGTGGGAGTAGGTTTGTTTCATGCCAACAATCCCAGAGTTTCCATCAACAATGATGAAGTAAGACTGGCCAAAAAATGGGTGGTGAGTGGAGGGATGACCCTCGATATGAGCGATTACCAAAGGGTGACTTTATATGGAGATTATATTTATCAGAATGCCGGACAGGTGGACAGTGCTAAAATGGTTACGGGTAACCAAAGTGTTTTTATGATGGGTGCTTTTTATACCAATGATCTTGTGCAATACGATACGGATGATAAGGTTAGTTTTACCATGGGTGCCATTTACCGCTGGGCAGATGCGGTTGCTCCTATGGTACGTTTTGACTTAAAAAAGTTGGCCTTTGGTTTATCTTACGATGTTAACATCAGTAAGCTTTCCGTAGCCTCTGGGGCTAGGGGCGGTTTTGAACTGACCATGTCTTATAGAACCACATTTACCAACAGAATTATGAAGCATTACAAACTACGTTGTGTAGGATTTTAACTATTTGATACACCACTCTGGAAAGCCGGAAACTGTAATGGTTTTCGGCTTTTTTCATGGAGGGATTGTGCAAAGAATACACAGCAACAGGGAGGCTGATGTTACGGTTGTAAGCATGGTTTTTCGCCTGTTTTGTTTAGGGAGGCAGGTCATTTTTAGGGAGATATTATTTTGTATTAGAATTTTGCTTCCGATTTTGTCATTTTCATCTCCTTTATTCTCAATAATTATGCAGACTGCTAAAATAAGAAATTCCTAAATTCCATTGTGTTTTCTACAAGTAGCTAGGTAATGATTTCCTTTTAAAGGATAAGTATCCTGCATCTAAAAAAGACAGTATTATAAGTTACCACATAACATTTAAGCATCAGGACCAACATGCCTTTTACTTTTGGTGTCCAAGTAATATGAACATCTTAGATAAAGCTCAAGAGCAGGATATTTCTCTACCATACTATTGTTGCGCTGTCGCTTGTTCATCTTGTGCCGCCCGTATGATAGCAGGGCAGGTTGATCAGTCAGATCAAACCTTTTTGAATGATGCTCATATCGATGCAGGTTATGTATTACTTTGCGTGGCTAGACCAATGGCTGATTCTGGGTTTAGAACTTGGGTAGAAGAGGAACTATATCAGTAACATATTTATATTTTAATCAAATAAATTTTCATATTATGAGGCATTATTTTATTTACCTTATCTTTTTACGTTGGAAATGCTTTTGGGCAAGAGAATGAGATAATTGTGATGATGAATGCGAAAGCCAAAACAATAGATTATTTTAGTCATCCTTATAAATATTTAGATAAAAATTTAAAAATTAGCATAACAAACAATGAATTTCAGAATACCATAATAAAGTATAATTTTTTTTCAGATAGAATTGAAAAGTATAATGATTCACTTAATGTAGTTTTAATGGCTGAGTTTAATGACTGGGATCATGCCAGATTTGCAAAAATGCGATTGACATATAGTTGGCTCAGATTAGGATATCATTTATGGTTGTCGGAAAATGATACAAAGAAAATGGCAAAAAAATATGGTTATACACAGCCCTATTTATTTAAAGAGTTTTTAATAAAATCAGGAAATAGTCATGATGTGTATCTGGATAATTTTTTCAGTGACCTACGTTCCAATTTGCTTAAGACCGAAGGTGTAAAAGAAGGTGATTTAAAAAGTGGTAGCGTAGACGATTTATTAAATATTGCCTTGGTAAAAAGCCCGGATAGAATTAAAGACTGGCAAAAATTGGCTTATGAAAGAGAACATGGTGTACAACCTGGGAAAGATATAAAAGTTGGTGTTTCCTGTGGTAAGAAAAATTGTTGTCAGGATTCTAAAACCGCTACTCAATGATATAATTGGTTTTTAATTTATTGTAAAAGTTTGCTTTTTGAAATTTCTTGAATTGGATAACATGTATGGATAACATAGAATATTGCATACAGTCATTTTGTCGATTTTTCAACAAAATTCACAAATTGGGGAAACACAATAATTCCCAAATTCCATCGTCACCTTTGGAATTTGGGAATTTTTAATTTCAAATTTCTCTAGTTACAACATTTAGGTAGCCATGCTTTTCCTTGAAAAGTCTTTTTCTTTTTAAGGTGGTTGACCCAGAAGTTTGGTAATGCACTGTTTCGCTCTTTTAGAACTCAGGTCCCTTTCAGGAGACGGTGCTTGCAGGTCATTGGGGTGGTGCATCCCTCGAAAGAGAAATTCTTGAGTACACAATTTTTTTGGCACGCCATAAATCTATCCGGTCCGCTCAGTACCCCGCATCTAAATTTTTTTGGTAGAAAAACCAAAATTAACAGACTGTCGTACATGGGTCAAATCAAACACAAAAAGTATGAAGTACTCCCTCTAAAAACTAATTGTGGGTGTTATTGCCCTCTCCTCCATTTTGGTCGCCTGCAAAAAGAAAGACAGGTTGCCTGACCCTGAGGTAATGGGTCCTGCAATTGATATTGTAGGGTTGACCTCTTCCAACAGCCTTGTTTTATTTAATAGCGATAATCCCTCTGGTTTAAAAATACTCTGACTATTAAAAGATTAGAAGGTACTGAGCAGATTATCAGTATTAACTTTCGCCCTGCTACCGGCGAACGTTACGGACTTGGAAAAGCTATCGGTTGTATGCCATGAATTATCAAACCGGGCAGGCACGGGTCATTGGAACTACTGCTTTTACGCCGGTAATTATGGGGGCAACTGCTTCCAATGATTTCAACCCAACGGTGGACCGTTTACGGTTGGTGACCAACGAGGGGCAAAACCTCCGGTTAACCCAGAAACGGGTGTTATGGTGGCTACAGATGGCTGCATCAAGGGAGCGGCAGGAGCTATTATTACTGCTGTAGCTTATACCAACAGTTTTGCAGGTATTACTGCTACAACCCTATACGATATTGATTTTACCAACGGGGTACTTTACAAGCAGTATCCACCAAATGCCGGTGGATTGGTATGGATAGGCGAAACCGGGGTAAAAGCTACCGGCGCAGCGGGATTTGATATTTCTCCGGATAACCGCAATGCCATCCCCGTGGCTGCCAATACCAACGGGGCTTTTGCTGTACTGACTACTTCTTCCGGAACAGGCATCTACCTTATTAATCTAACAACACGTGCAGCCACCAATATGAGAGCTATTGGAATTAATACGGTACGTGATTTTGCCATAGCCCCCGGTTTTTAATAACAATCAACCTATACTACACACGATTTTACTACATACCGATTCACACAAGGATAATTTTTACCTGCCTTTACTACATGTTCTGCCTCTCTTATCGGGGGCAAAATTTTTTTTTGGGGCGGCGCCTAAAAAAAAATCGGGTGTTGTAATAATCTTTGCAACAAAGCAACAGATGTAAATGAATGCAACGGCAAACAAGCGATGCCTGCCATATTTTTAACTGTAAAATTCTTTTTTGTGAACAGAACTAAAAAATCAATTTCCCCATTTTTAGAAAAATTGGGCATAAGTCTATATCTCTTTATTCTGGGATTTTTAGTGGGTGGTGGGATTTCTAAAACCATACAGGCATTGAATATGTCTTAAAAACAGCAATAAAAAACCCAAAAGCGTTGTTGAACCAATTGCGTAATGGCATTACTTACAACAAGTAAACGTCTCTGTTACACAATAATAAAGCAAGGTTCGAGGTTGTTTCAGAAGAACCTTTAATGGTGTCAAAAAATCAATATCTTTCCTAATATGCCAAAATCAACCGAATTTATGGAGCTTGTACAAACCAATCAGGGGATTATCCGGAAGTTGGTGGGTTTGTATGCTGATAATGAGGAACAACGCAAAGATCTTTATCAGGAGATTTTGCTGCAGGCCTGGAAGGGGTACCCTGCCTTTAGGGGCGATGCCAAATTCAGTACCTGGCTGTATCGCATAAGTCTTAATACAATATTGACATCACAGCGAAAGACCAACCGTATTGATTACCGCGAATCGGTGGAAGAGGCTTTACTTACCGATGAATCGGACCCTGTAAAAAACGAAAACAAACGGATGCTTACACAGGCGGTACGGCGGTTACCCGAAATAGAAAGAGCCATAGTAACGCTTCATTTCGATGGTTACTCTAATCCGGAAATTGCAGAGATGATGGGTATCTCCATCAACAATGCTACGGTAAAACTACATCGGATAAAAAACCAATTAATCACCCAATTACAACCTCAAATATCATGAATGATCTAAACGAAATATGGGGTCAGGAAGATACACAGAATGATGTATTGCAGGAAATGCTTCAAAACAAATCCTTTACAAAAGGCTCCATACACAGTCCGCTTGCCAAGCTTAAGAAAAACCTCTTTGTTCATATTATTTATGCAGTGGTTATAACCCTTGCGTATGCGTTTGTTATATATTATTTTCCCTTCTGGCAGGTACAGGCCTGTATGTTGCTCCTGATCGGATTTAATTTTTGGGCAATTTCAAGTGCCTACAGATTGTACAAAAATGTAGACCCCGATCTTACCCACGATAATGTTTTGACAGAATTGAAAAAGCATTATTACGCCTTCTCCGACTGGCAAAAGCAAAGTATGCGGGTGGCTTTATTTATTTATCCTTTTGCTGGTGCAGGCGGCTTTATGTTAGGCGGTGCAATAGGTTCGGGTAAAACCCCTGAAGCTTTTATGGCTGATTATCGGATAATGATTGCATTGGGTATTACCCTACTGGTATTGGTACCGCTGTGCTACTGGATGGCAAAATGGATGAACCGGGTAGCTTTTGGGAAGCTTATTAAACAATTGAAAGAACGCATTGATGAACTTGAAAAAGAAGGATAGAACCCTTTGTTTTTCTAATATGCTACTGTGACAGGAAAGGAGTAGCTCCCCAAGTGTTGCTATGACTGCAGTACCTTGGCTCTTCTTTTAAAAACGAAAATTGGTAAAAATGCGCTCTCTTCTGATACTAACCTTTTTCGCTTGTGGTATAATAGCTAAGGCACAGGAAATGGAAATATATAAAAAGGCCATGCTGGAAAGGCTCGAAAATTCGAAAACATATACGTTGAAAGTGGCCAATCTGATGCCGGAAGCAGACTTTGGTTTCAAACCGGTTGCTACAGAAATGGACTTTGGAACCCAATGTTTACACATGGCTCAAAACCTGGAAATGATTGTTACACGCTACCTTGGGGCTGAACTGCCCTATCCTCCTGCGACACCCAATATTGATAAAAAGGAAGAAGTAATCGACCGGGTTTCCAGAGCTTACGATTTCGCAATAGAGACGGTAAGACAAATGAAAGATGCAGATTTTGGCGAAGAAGTGGCATTTTTTGCAGGACCTAAAACAAAATTACAAATGGTGAACCTGATGAATGATCATCAGGCGCATCACCGGGGGCAAATTATCGTATACCTCCGGTTAAAAGGAATTGCCCCGCCGGGTTATATAGGATGGTAAATATTTATACAAGCTTTGCAAAATAATGCAGGGTCTTTAGCAGATTTTTTGGCTTTTCCATATCGCAGATCAGTTGTTTTCGGCTAAAAATGGAAGCATCAAAAACCCCATTATTTTCCTGTTCCCTTTGGGCAAGCATGTCGAGGCAAACCAATCCCCGGCTTACTATGGCTCCAATAATTTTACAAAAGTCTTTTTGCTGTTTTGGTAAGTATGCACTTTTCGCAATGGCCATTTTCAGGGTATCCCATTGCTGCAAATAAAATTGCCTTAGCGGATATATATGGCGGCAGGTGGTTATTTGGGTTTGTATGGCATCCTGCCCATCTTTATACACATCAAAAAGGTCATTCTCCAATTGCAGTAAAGCACCCGACCGATAAAAAATCTCTTCGTCGCTTGAAAGCATTTTATCATCAAAAACAGAGCGATAAAATAAAACAGAGTATCCGCCTTTTTCATCTGTAATATGGCGGATGGTTTCAGCCGGCAAAGGCGGTCCTGTTTGCTTGCGGCTTGCTATTTGTGCTTCATGTACCTTGCTTGCGTAACTGGTAAGGGTACTCTTCGAAACTGCATTTTCTAAGGCCAAAATCCAGCATCGGTTGGCTAACCGTTCGTTATCGTTATTACCCGTATAAACATCAGGATTTGAGATTAGGTTTCTGATATAGTCATCCCCCATATCCCGATTTTCAAAAAAATCATCGAATAGCCCGGTGGTAGCACCCAAAAATGTGGTAGCCATTCTTTCCTTATCGGTCATAGGCTTTCCCCGCAAACTGGCGTAGGCTTCCCCCAAAATGGCAGGAACAGCGAGCCCATAATAACGCTTTATTTTACGGATATCTGTTTCGCTGATACTTCCGTCATTTTTTTCAAATGTAGCAAGTACCGGTTGCAGATATTGTTGCATAAAGTGCTTTTGGGTCCGCAATTGCTTTCTTACCTTGTAAAGCAAAAAGGGAGCCATTGCCCAATGTTTTATATACCGACCTATGTGCATCTGATAAACCCAAAATAAAGCAATGATAAACAATTGAGGGATTTGGAAAAGAAAAAGGGCGTATTCGTCCTTTTTTCTTTCTTTTTCCTTACATAATATATATTTTGAGGAAATCTTTAAAAACAATGAAACCAGTTATTGGACCCGCTGCTGAAAGGTATTCGCTGATTGACGCCTTGCGTGGCTTTGCTATTTTTGGTATTTTCGGAATAAATATGATGGCAAGTTCGCTTTACGGATTTGCACCCGATGCGGAGGCATGGGGACGGATTGGTAAAGCAGATGGTCTATTTGAGATATTTTTAAATGCCATTATAGAAGGTAAATTTTATACCATTTTCAGTTTGCTTTTTGGACTGGGTTTTGGTTTACAAATGCAAAAATTCAAGGAATCCTCTGTCGGTGGCATGCCTGTATTTAAGCGGCGTCTTTGGGGTATGTTGCTGATTGGATTGCTACATATGCTATTGTTATGGTTGGGTGATATCATTTTTTTATATGCATGGCTAGGGTTTGTATTGATTTTGTTTCGCAATAAATCTGATCGCTTTTTATTATTTACAGCCTTCCTTTGTCTGTTGTTACCGGTTTTGCTTTACCCTTTAAGGTTTATTGATACTAATATTACGCTGGGCATTCCTTTTTATGCCATGGCGGTAGGGGTCGGCAATGTTTTCGGGATCGATATTATGAATATGAACCCTGTACAGATGTACAACCAAACAGGTGTTGGTGCATTTTTCAAAACCAATGTACTTGGATTCTTTTTTCGGCAAGGCGATTTGTTTGATCAGGTTCGACCCTTTAAGGTGTTCGCAGTATTATTGCTCGGGCTTTGGGTGGCGCGTCATCGTTGGTATGTTAATCCCACGCTATTTCTTGATGCTTTTAAAAAATATTTTCTCTGGGTGTTGCCGCTGGCCATTCTTATTAATGTAGCAATGGCTTACCTCTCCTGGGATGGATATTATAGTGGAAATATGGTGGGTTGGGTAAAAACGGTGCTGTATTTTTTAGGGGTAGTACCCTTATCGCTTTGCTATGTTTACGGTTTTACCAGCATGTATGTTTCGGGTAAATACCGTTGGATGCGTGCATTTACCTATGTGGGACGTATGGCGCTTACCAATTATATTTTCCAATCCCTAATTTATGTGGTTCTTTTTCGCGGTTCTTTTTTGGGTCTTGCAGGGCAAGTGGGTCCATTATATTCTATGGTTCCTGTATTGGTAATTTTCCCTTTACAGGTATGGGCAAGTAAATGTTGGTTAGAAAGATATCGATTTGGTCCACTGGAATGGGCATGGCGCAGTATGACCTATGGCAAATGGCAACCCATGAAAAGAGTTCAGGATTTTAATGCGGCAGCCATATTGTAAGAATCACAATAATTTATCCTTTTCTTCATATTAAAAACAAAAACAATGAAAATGAGATTCAAACAATGGCTCGTTGCCATCAGTGCCTTCAGCTTGGTTGCCGCTTGTAATGAGCCTGCCGAAACAGCCACAGAACCAGATATGACAGCCTTAAAAACTGAAATACAGGCCAAAGAAGATGCCTTTGCGGCAGCATTGAAAGCAAAGGATGCGGATGCAGTGGTTGCTTATTATGCCGATGATGCCATCAGCTATGGGAGAAATAGTAAGCCTGCTGTTGGAAAAGCTGCCATTAAGGAAGGTATTGCAAATGGTATGGCTTCGGACACAACTGGCCGTTACGATGTATTTAAAGTCGTTGATCTTTTTGGGCAGGGCAACATGATTGTAGAGGTCGGTTCATGGGAAACTTTAAATCCTGATACATCACCCTACGAAAGTGGGTTTTACTTATCCTATTTTGAAAAAAGAGAGGGAAAATATGTTTGTGTCCGGGACATGAACATGACTACCACTCCTGCAACCAAACCGGCCGAATAGCCCGGAAGTCTGCCTATTCTTTATTAAAAAAAGATTATTGATCCGAAATTTTCAAGAATCTCTCCAGCAATGGAGAGATTCTTTTGTTAAACTAAAAGCCTTTGAATTCTTAATAGTGATTACCAATAAAAAGTGGCTTGTATGCAGTTTCCTGATGACCTTGTTCCTGATGAAAAATAGGGGTTAAAGGAGATGTTTTATTAGGTAATAAGGCATGAAAGAAAAATTTATCCCCTATATGCAGCCTGATGGTGCTTAAATTGGTCTTTAAATTATGCTCATGATAATTATTTGAGTTCGCTGCCATGCGCAAAACCGAAAATGACCTCAATGGGCACAACAATCCTTAACTTCCGTATTCTATGAACTATCTCGCTCATGCATATTGTTCTTTCAGGGATCCATCGGTGGTGGTAGGTAATATGATCAGCGATTTCATCAAAGGCAAAAAGCAGTTTGAGTTTCCGGAAACCATTCAGAGGGGAATCCGACTCCACCGCCTGATAGACTCCTATACCGATGCGCACCCGGCGGTAAAAGAAGCCAAAACGGTTTTCAGGCCAGTATATCGGTTGTATTCGGGTGCATTTGTTGATGTTTCCTTCGATTATTTTATAGCCAATGATCCCGACATTTTCAAAGAAGAATCAGATCTGAGGGCTTTTTCGGGTTTTGTATATGACTGCATGGATACCTGGACTGCATGGATACCCACACCTGCCCGGCTTTATTTTTCCCGGATGAAAGAGCAGGACTGGCTCTATAATTACAGGCTTATTTGGGGAATGGAGAAAAGTTTCGGAGGAGTGGTTTACCGAAGTGCTTATCTGAACGATGCGGCACCTGCTCTGCAAATATTTAAGGAAAATCTGGATTATTTAAAAAGTTGCTACGAACAATTTATGCCGGACCTCCTTAGGGTAGTCTCTGATTTTGAATGAATCAAAGGTTGTAGAGGATTAGGGTGCGGTAAATAGTTTATCGGTGCAAGAACTAAGTATTTGAAAATGAAAAGGTTGATATTTAAAAACTTTTACTAAATTATTTAAATAAAGCGCAATACAATATATTTGATTTAAAAACAGGTCTTTCCGTAGGAGAGGCCATGCCAAAGCTTTAGTAACTGAATGCAAATAGATTCATCATCTGATAAATGCCTGGAGGATTTGTGGTTGGAGGTGCTTGGGGACAACCCCAACGCGCTTCAACTGATTCACCGTGAATTATTTAGCCGGCTATATCAGTATAGTACTAATTTACTTACAGATGATCTGCAGGCCGATGATGCGGTGCAAGAGATTTTTATTAAAGCCTGGATCCAAAGGAAAAAAATTGGTCCCCTTAAAAACCTGAACGCCTATTTTTTTACCCTGATGCGGCGCTATTGCCTGAATGTGATCCGAAACAAAAAAGTGGCAGACCGCAGACTCATACGTTTTCAAAAAACGGAACCGGTTATTACCTTTTCCGCAGAAGATATTCTGGTTGAAAAAGAAGTTGCCAATGGCGTCCGGGAAAAAATCAACGACCTGCTAAATGGTTTGCCTCCCCGCCAAAAGGAGGTGATATATCTGAAATATTTCAATGATATGAACAATGCAGAAATTGCAGAAGTACTTGAAATTCAATACCAAAGCGTTGTGAATTTATCTCATAAAGCCATTACCTATCTCAAAGCCAACCTCAAATTTCGTTCCCTTATCCTTTTGGCCATGACTTTCGGCTACGGTGGCCAATAGTGTATGATTGCCCGTATATGCCCGAACTTTTTATTATACAAAAATTTATTTAACAAAAAGAGAGTATAAAATTATGCTACCGGTGTCTTCTATTTGATTAGATGCCAAAATATGCTATTAGACGATTCAGATAATTTACCATTTAAGGGAAAAAAAATCGAGGTTTCCGAAACTAAAGTAGAGGAAAATTGGGGAAAAATCCGCCAAAGGATTGATGGTGGGGAGGTTTCTTATACGACGCCGGTAAGAAGAATTATCTTTTCCGTTGCTGCTGCCGCTGCCGTTTTTCTTTGTGCGCTTTTTGTTTGGAAGTATATGGTAAACCCGGCTGAACCCTATATATTATATACCACGGATTTTGGAAAAAGGCAAAGAATTGTTCTTCCTGATCAATCGGTAGTTATTTTAAATGGACATTCTACGCTAAAAGTGCCTTCGCCCTGGAAAAATGATAGCGCCCGAACGGTCTTCCTGACAGGTGAGGCTTATTTTGAGATTACAAAAGGAACAGATCCGCAAATGGTTCCATTTATTGTTAATACCAAAACGCTGCAAGTGCGGGTATTGGGAACCAAGTTTAATGTAAATGCCTATAATGACAATGCTGTTGTAGCTCTGAAGGAAGGAAAAGTAGAGGTGGTTTACCAAAAAAATCAGGAAAACACTGCTAAACCGATTTTTGTAAATCCGGGAGAACTGGTAAAAATGGCCCCGGTTGAAAGCAATATTCCACCTGCTGTAATTCCTATTGAGCCTGCTGCCATTGCAGACTGGAAAGATGACGCATTCCATTTTAGTAATACGCCGCTTAGTGAAATTGCCGGCATGGTTTATAACCAATATGGTGTAACCCTGCAATTTAACGATCTCGCTTTGATGAATAGAACGATGGACGGTCACTTGAAGGCTGGAGATCTTGAAGAATTATTAAATGCTATAGAGATAACGATGTCTTTAAATATAGAAAAACAAAACGATAAGATATTTCGGGTTAGCAACAAATAACCCGGAAAACAACAACTGCTGTTACATTTTTTAAAATTCGAATTGCGCCATGATTAAATTCAGATTAATGCTGAGGTCAATGCTATTGGCTTCATTGTTTGGTAGCCTGCTTATAGTAAGCACCCAAGCTATAGCCGGTCCCACCGATAAGGAGGGACGGGAACAAACTCCGGTGGAACAGGAAAGTTCTATTCCAGATTGTATTGAAAAAATACATCAAAAATTCAGTGTAGACATTGTATATGAGGCAGCCAAATTGCCCAAAAGCAAGGTCATTTTTGATCCTTCTTTGTTTGCCAATGCTGAACAGGCTTTAAAAGCATTGCTTCAGCCCTTGGGTTTTGTTGCTAAAAAGCTGAATACCAACAGCTTTGCAGTAGTAGCCAAGTCAGAAACATTGGCTCCAGGTATGTATAATACTATGGCTGCTGATACGTTGATCAAATCCATCTCAGGGAAGGTTGTTGATAATGCCAGTAAATTACCCATGGCAGGCGCTAGTGTAACTACATTAGATGGTAAGGCAGGAACCACCTCGGATGTTGATGGAAACTTTACCTTGAGGATGGAGGGATTGGGCAATGTGATCCAGGTGTCCCTGTTGGGCTACCAGACACAGACCATTCGTTTAGCTAATGAAGTTCCGATTTCTGTTTCTATGATGTCTACCGCAAACGTTCTCAATGATGTGGTGGTGGTAGGTTATGGTACCCGTTCACGGAAATCGCTAAGTACCTCCATTTCATCTGTAAGCAGCAAAGAGATAACCGCTACTCCTGTAGCTGATGCCGCACAGGCGCTTCAGGGTCGTGTTGCAGGTGTTACCATTACTCAAAACAGCGGTGCACCCGGTGGAGCAGGTGGTACCAGTATTCGTATCCGGGGTATTTCTTCTCTTACAGGTACAAACAATCCGCTGATCGTTGTGGATGGCTATCCGCTTCCTGATCAGGGTGCTGATAATATTCTGAACTCTTTTGGTACCGGCGATATTGAGTCGATTGATGTACTGAAAGATGCGGCTGCAGCCTCTATTTATGGAGTACGCGCAAGCAACGGAGTAATTATGATTACTACCAAGCGAGGTAAAGCCGGTCGCACAAGCCTCAATGTGGATGTGTACCGTGGTATACAGGCTGCCTGGCGCTTGCCGGAGCTGCTCAATGCCCGGGAATATGCTACCCTGAACAGTGAAGCAAGGATTGCAAGTGGATTGCCTGTAATACCTAAACTGGCGAATCCTGATGCAATAGAGCAGCAATTTGGACAAGGTACCGATTGGATGGATGAAATTTTCAGGCAGGCCGCTATTACCAGTGTCAATATGACCGCTACCGGTGGTTCTTCCAATTCACAGTATATGCTTTCTGCCGGTTATTTCAAGCAGGATGGTATTTTATACCGTACCGATTATGAGCGTTTTAATTTGCGTTTCAATGGTGATATCAAGGTTAATAAAAATATCAAGCTAGGCAACTCAATTATGATGAGCCGTTCTGTAGAGCGCGCCGCTGATACCTATACCGCTTTCAATAGTATTATGATTCTTGGTTTAACTGCTCCTCCAACTGTGAATATTAGAAACCCTGATGGCTCTTATGCTGGTGGTAATGGTACCGATGATGGATTTAACGAACCTAATCCTATTTATCAGCTTGAAGTGCCGGATAATACATTTACACGTTATCGTATTACTGGTAATGTGTTTGCAGAAATTGACTTTCTGAAAGATTTTAAGTTTAAAGCCCTCATGGGTGGTGACTATAATTTTACAGAAAACAGGAATTTTTCTCCTGCTACGCCAAGTTCTGGTGGACGTCCTTTTATCTTGTCTGGATACGGAGCTTCCAAGTCAATCAACCCCGATTACCTTTCGGAGTTTACCTTGAGCTATGATAAAACTTTTAATGGCGTTCACAAAGTAAATGCTATTTTGGGTTATACCTTCCAGGAGAACCGCTATTCGTTTTTAAGTGCTTCTCGTAACGGAGCTTTTACCCAACCTATTCCGGCTTTGAATAATTTGGTTTTTACTCCTACTGATATCTCTCAAATTGGAAATGCTGCCGAAGATGGCATCAACAGCCGTTTGATATCTTATCTCGGTCGTGTGAACTATGATTATGATGGACGTGGATTTTTGGCTTTCACCTTAAGAAGAGACGGAAGTTCCAATTTTGCCCCTAAAAATCGTTTTGCCTTTTTCCCCTCCGTTTCAGCAGCATGGCGTCTTTCGCAGGAGCCATTTATGAATAATGTAAAGTGGGTGGACGAGTTGAAGGTGCGTGGTAGCTTTGGTTATACAGGCAACCCCAACGTAGCGGCTTTTGCTTATTTGCAGGCAATCAACCAGGGTTTCCAGTACACTTTTGGTAACAGCAGCGGATCAGGTGGTGTTGTTCCCGGAGCTGCTCCAAGCCGTACTTTTAACCCCGATATTCAGTGGGAAAAAAATGAGCAGATCAATGTTGGTTTCGATGCCAGTATTTTCCGAAAAGTGAATATCAGCTTTGATATATATCAGCGTCGTTCCAAAGACCTGATCTTGTTTGTATCACCTCCTAACCTTTCAGGAACTTTTGAAGCAGTGCCTTTCAACACCGGTACTTTACAAAACCGTGGTATTGACCTTACCATCAATTCCACCCTACTGGAAAAAAAGAATTTTACCTGGAATATTAATGCTGTAGTAGGTGCTTATCGTAACAATGTTGTTTCGCTTGGTTTGTCCTCTCCTTTGGATGGTGGTTTTGCCCGGATTAATGGCGGAAGCCTTCGTACCATTCAAGGTCAGCCCGCCAATTTCTTCTTTGGCTTTAAAACGGATGGTATTTTCCAGAGTTATGATGAAATTGCTAAAGCCGCCCGCCAAACCGCAGGCAACGATCCTACTACAAGCACGGCTCCCGGTGATATCCGGTTTGTAGATATCAATAAAGATGGTATAATCAACGATCAGGACCGAACCAATATTGGTAATGCCAATCCTAACTTTTCGTATGGGTTTACCAATTCGTTTACCTATAAAAATCTGGAGTTAACTGTGTTTTTACAAGGTGTATCGGGTAACAAAGTGCTAAACTTTACCCGTTGGTACACAGAGGGTGGTGTAAGTAATGGTAACTACAGCAAAGAGGTAATAAATCGCTGGACCGGACCCGGAACCAGCAACAGCATGCCCCGTGCCGTTTTGAATGATCCTAATGGTAATAATCGCGTAAGTGATCGTTTTGTGGAAGATGCCTCTTACTTGCGGGTAAAGAATGTGCGGTTGGCCTTCAATTTACCTACAAAGTGGAACTCAACTGTGGGCATGAAAAATGCACAGATCTATGCAAGTGTTCAAAATCTGGCTACTATTACCAACTATACCGGGTTTGATCCTGAAGTTGGCGGTGGTGTAGATCTTGGTTTCTATCCGCAGGCACGTACGTTTACCATTGGTGCCACTATTGGTTTATAAAATATTATAGAAGGTTAAAAAATAAAGTAATATGAAACATATTAAAAAAATCATTCCATTTTTGTTCTTTCTGACAATAATACTGGCAGGTTGCAGTGAAAAAGAATTGGCAGTTGACCCCACCATTCCTATTGATACGGTTGAGGGTTATTACCAAAATGAATTACAGGCTGTTAATGCGGTGAATGCCACGTATACCCCGCTTTCGGCTATTTATAATGGTGCTGCCTGGCATATTGGCGACATCATGAGCGATGATGCTGACCTTGGCGGCGGTGGTGGTGGTGATGGTTTGGAAGTTGCGGAGCTGGATAACTTTTCGGTAACCTCCTTTAATCCGATTATCAGTCTGATGTGGGCTCAGTGTTATTTCGGTATCCTGCGTGCCAACCTTGTTGTTGAAAGAATCCCTGGAGTACCGGTTATGTCGGAAGCCATCCGTCAACGCAGTCTGGGTGAAGGACGCTTCTTGCGGGCATTTTACTACTTTCAACTGGTGCGGGTGTTTGGTGATGTGCCGCTATATACCAATGTAATTACTGCCGAAGAATCAAGTACAATTGCTAGAAAACCTAAGGCCGATGTACTTGCACTAATTGTGGCGGATCTGAAAGTAGCTGAAACGTTGTTACCGGTATCTTATTCCGGTACCAACCTCGGCCGGGCTACCCGTGGTGCTGCCAAAGGATTGCTTGCTTCTGTTTACCTGTGGCTAGGCGATAAGCCCAATGCGGCTGCCAAAGCCAGAGAGGTAATAGACGCCAACACCTATCGGCTTAATGATAATTATGGAGATAATTTCAACCTCGATAAAGAAAATGGTCCGGAATCTTTATTTGAAGTACAATACAGAAGTGGTGGCGGACAATGGAGCGATTTCGGAGCAGGTCAAAAATTGAATACTTTTATGGCACCCCGTGCACAGGATATTGTGCAGGCGAGTGGTTATGGATTTTGTGTTCCCACCCGTAATTTTGTAGATAAGTATACCAAAACAGGTGCAGCATACAGTACCATTACCGATAAGCGGAGGCAATCCTCTATGTGGATTCCTGGCGATCAGTTTGGTGGATATACCCAACCCGCTTCATTGGTGGGTTCTCCAAGTGGTTTTAACGTACGCAAGTACTTTGTACCCATTGCCAATACCCTTGGTGATAATGGAGGATGGACCTGTGCCTTAAATGTACCCGTGATGCGGTATAGTGAAGTGTTGTTGATGTATGCAGAAGCAGCAGGACCTGCAACCGGTTTATCATCTCTTAATCTGGTAAGAACCCGTGCTGGACTTACGCCAATAGCAGCCGGCCAAAACGATGCGCAGTGGCTTGCAACAGTTTACAATGAGCGCAGATTGGAATTAGGTTTCGAAATGCACCGCTGGTACGACTTGTTGCGTCACCCGGATCCACAGTATTTCATTACTGTGATGCGTGCTGCCGGAAAGAATAATATTCAGCCTTACCACCGCTATATGCCTATTCCACAGGGAGAAAGAGACCGTAATCCCAATCTGACTCAAAATGAGGGTTATTAATTCATAAGATAAACTTGTCAATAAAATGAAGCGTAATATTTTTTCTGGAATCATGGCGATTGGGTTGATGCTAACCTTTTCGCAGTGTACCAAATCTGTCCCTGAACTGTCGGGAACAGCATCCGTGGCAGACTTTGCTTTTGCTCAGTTTGGTATCAGCGATACCCTGCCTTATACTTATAATGTTCGGTTTACCAATCAGAGCAGTGAGGAATTCCTTTATCAGTGGAATTTCGGTGATAACTCTGAATTGTCTTCTACAGCTTCTCCTACACATACTTTTGCCTTAGGGGGCACCTATGATGTAAGCTTAACAACTGTAGGCACCAATGGCAATAATACAGTTACAAAAAAGGTATTTGTAAGAGGTGCCTGTGAAAACGACTTTTTCAATAAGCTGACCGCATGTGCTGTTAGTGAATGGACATGGAGTTTTGATGCGGATGCCGTTAAGGTGCTTAGTGCGGATGCTACTCAGGTATTCTTTGCAGGTCCTGCTGCCAATTGCCAGGTGGACGACGTTTATAAGTTCAATGCCAATGGCACTTTTACTTATGAGGCCAACGGTGCCACTTTTGATGTTCAATCAGGGTATAGTTGTCAGCCTGCTAAAGTAAATGCTACCTCCTTCAAGGTTGCAACCAGAACGGGTCAAAGGTCAAAGATAATTTTGGGAGCCACCAGCAATGGTGTTGGCAGGCCATTTTTTGGAACCACCGATGTGGTTGCAAATAATACCTACGAAATAATGAGCTATACCGCTGACAACATGGTGGTTCGCGCAGTACTGCCTGATAATAATCTGATTGAGTTCAAATTCAAAAAGAATGTGGCACTCACCCTTGCTGATGTGAAAACATTGTTAACAGGCGCAAATGGAAAAGGCTGGAAATTGGATGGTACTAATGGTGCCAATTCTATTATTGTAGGTACCGAGTCCAATCCGGCACAGTATTTTGGTGGTGGACCTATTGAAGATTGCCAGAAAGACGACATATATACTTTCTTTCCAAACAATAGCCTGACATACAATGCAAACGGTCAAACCTTTAACGGTGGAAATATTGCCCCGAATTACAACTGTGGCGATAATCGTTCTTATACGGCCAATCCCTTTACTTTCGGAGCAGTACCTGGTGGTCGGGCCGGCTTAGCTACTATCGTATTGGCGGGTGCAGTACCAGCTCGATTTATAGGAACAACAGATATACCCGAGAATAATTATCGGATCATTGATATCAGTCCTACAAAGATGACCTTACGGGCAGGAAGCGGAAGCGGAGATGTGTTCCAATTCAAGTTTGTTGCCAATTAATTTGTGTATTACAATATGTAACGAATAGGCCTTAAATTGAATAAAATATGAAGCAAATTATTATAGGTAATGTGGTTATAGTGGGCGTAGCGTGTTTATTTGGTTGTACCGAAAAAGAATCTATCCCGCCATTTACGCCGCCAGTGGTGATAACAGATAAGGGGTGGAATTTTGAAACAACTGCCGCGTGGTCCGATGAGTTTGACGGAACCTCTGTAAATACCTCGAAGTGGACATTTGAAACTGGTGGTGGGGGTTGGGGCAATAATGAGTTGCAAAACTATACCAGTGGCAATAATGCCAGCATATCTGGTGGTAACCTAATAATTGAAGCAAGACGGGAAACCAGTGGTGGCCGGGAATACAGCAGTACCCGTATGATTTCAAGAGACAAAGGCGATTGGCTTTACGGTCGTTTTGAAGTGCGGGCAAAATTGCCAGGCGGACGAGGTACCTGGCCGGCTATATGGATGCTTGCGTCGGAAAATAGCTATGGTACCTGGCCTGCAAGCGGAGAGATTGACATAATGGAACATGTAGGATATCAGCCCAACAATGTGCATTTTAGCGTACATACTTCCGCTTATAACCATACCCGCAATACACAGCGTAGTACCAGTAAAATGGTACCTACTGCGCTTACCAACTTTCATACCTATCGTTGCGACTGGACTCCATTTGCAGTAAGAGGGTTCATTGATGGGGTGCAGTATTTTGAGTTTACAAATGAGAACAAAAGTTTTGCGGAATGGCCGTTTAACAAAAAGTTCTTCATGATTCTCAACATTGCTGTTGGGGGGAATTGGGGCGGTGCTCAAGGTGTAGACAATACCATTTTTCCAACCCGTATGGAAGTAGATTATGTGCGATATTTCAAAATGATAGAACAACCATGATACTATCACTCTGGATATTGCGCTTGCAGAAATAAAGTAACCCAAAGGCAATGGGGGTTATAGCCCCCGCTGCCTTTTTTTGATCATCAATAAAAACAAAACGATTCTTATGAAAAAAATTTACTTTTCTTTTCTCGCAATATTTGCGAGTATCCTCACAATGGCTCAGGTCATTATTCCGCTAGATTTTGAAGGGGCGGGCCCACATACGTGGACCGATTTTAGCGGCGGTGTTACAACTACTATTGATAATCCGCAGAAAACAGGTATCAATACCAGCAATAAAGTGGCCAAAACTATTAAAATGGCAGGTGATCCATGGGGCGGCAGTTGGATTGCCCTGACAGCTCCTATAGATTTTTCGACTCAGAAAACCATGAGGATGAAAGTCTATTCTCCAAGAGTGGGCGCAAAAGTGACCCTAAAGGTTGAAAATGGTGCTAATGGTGCTATTAACTCAGGGGATATTGATGCGTTCACTACGGTAGCAAATACCTGGGAGGATTTGACATTTAATTTAAACTCCATTATTGTCCCCAATACATACGACAGGGTTGTGGTGATTTTTGACAATGGAACGCCAGGCAATGGAACGCCCGATTTCACATTCCTGTTCGATGATATCCGGCAACAAGGATCTGCGCCGGGTGCGCTCAGCTTACCTACTCTTCCGGTTACCTTTGAATCGGCAACAGTTGATTACTCTTTCTCGGATTTTGATGGTGGAGGTGCCACAGTGGTTGCAAATACCCAAAAACTGGGTATAAATATGAGCGATACAACAGGGCGTATGGTGAAATCCGTAGGTCAACCCTGGGGCGGTAGTTTGCTTACCTTAGGTGAGGTCATTAATTTTTCTACCAATAAAACTTTCCGTATGAAGGTATATAGCCCAAGGGCAAATGCCAAAGTGCTGCTGAAAGTAGAAGGAGCCGGTGCACCTTTTGAAAGCGAAGTTACCATGACCAAGGCAAATGAATGGGAAGACTTAAGTTTTAATTACAGTGCGGTAAGCACTTCCATTCAATATAATAAAATTGTTCTCATATTTGATCTAGGTACCATGGGGGATGGTTCGGCTAATTTTACCTTCCTTTTTGATGATATCAGGCTTGAAGCAGCCGCTGGCGGAGGACTTTCGCAAATGAATGTGCCGGTTACTTTTGATGATGTTACTGTCAACTATGGTCTTCTTGGTTTTGGCGGAGCAGAAGTTTCAACCGTTGAAGTTGATCCTACCAATGCTGCCAATAAGGTAGCTAAAGTTATTAAAAGTAATACTGCTGAAACATGGGCGGGCACTACCATTACCGCTGCTGGTGGAGGTGGCTTTAGTGCTAAACTTCCTTTCTCTGTTGGTAATACCTTTATGAATGTAAGGGTATGGTCGCCCGATGCTGGCATAAAGGTGCGTTTGAAAGTGGAAGATTCTGGAGATCCTACTAAATCAGTTGAAACAGAAGCAACTACTACGGTAGCAGGGGGATGGCAAAATCTGGTTTTTAATTTTACAGTGCCCACTAACCCACCAACCGCGCCTATTAATTACGCTTTCAATTATAATAAAGCAAGTATCTTTTTCAACTTTGGAGTTAATGGTGCTACTGCTGGTGAAAAAACATACTACTTTGATGAGGTGGTATTTGGTGCAGCACCACTCCCGGTAAAACTCGTTTCCTTCGAAGCTTTGCAACGCAAAGATGCTGTTGCGCTGATCTGGACAACAGCCTCGGAAATTAATAATCGCGGGTTTGACCTTGAGAGAAGTGTGAATGGGATCAGCTGGAATCAATTCCAGTTTGTAAAGGCTGCTCAAACCAACGGGCAACATACCTACAACGCGCTGGATCTTTCTCCAAATGTCGGGATCAATTATTACCGGTTGAAGCAGGTGGATCTTGATGGGGCATTTACTTACTCTCCGGTTCGGAAGATAAATTTTGACGGACTTTCTAATCCGCTTTCGGTGTATCCTAATCCGGCGCGTAATTCTCTCCAGATAGTAGCGGCAGTGGATGCTGCAGCACCTTTCACCATTACGAGTTCTACAGGCCGTAGTTTCATAACCGGCAGGTTGAGCAGTGGAGGTTCTATACAAACTATTGATATCGGACGACTGGTTCCGGGTATTTATAATCTGACCATTACAACAGAGAAAGGACCTGTCAGCAGACGTTTTGTTGTTCAATAATTATTTCTTTCTTATTGATTAAAAGAGAACCCGGCTACAATGGCCGGGTTCTCTTTTTTTATCTTGTATCGGGAGTTTCTGAGCTTTGTCAACGATGGCAGGAATAAATGATTAACATAGGGAACGAGGTTTAAAACAAAAATCCCTGTCATTTTAAAAAATGACAGGGATTTTATATTGTAAAAAATTGCGATTACTTTTTTACAACCGGTAGTTTAATCATAGAAGGATACTGCGCCGAATGGTAGATTTTATTTTTGGCTACCACGGCTTCTTTTTCATTGTAATTATCGCCACCTGTATTCAGGTTACGATCGAAACGTGGAAAATTACTGCTCGATATTTCGATGCGGATACGGTGCCCTTTCTCAAAATAGTTACTCGTGCTCATCGGGCTCAGGTCTATTTGGTACACTTTATCTTTTTCCATCCACACTTCTTTTTCATATCCCTCGCGGTACCGGGCCCGTTGAATGGTTTCATCAAGATTGTAGGCGGCTCCATCGGGCGATACATCTATGATTTTGATGGTAAAATCTGTGTCTTTGGCATCGCTGCCAACGTACAAGGTACTTTCAATAAAACCACTTACTTCAATGCCTTCGATTAGCGGCTCGCTTGTGTACACAAGGATGTCGTTGCGGGTTTCCATTTTACGCTGATCGAAAGCGCCGCCTTGTATGGCGGTACCGGTGCAGCATACATTGCCGCCATAGCTGTTTACAGGGTTTAGCGGATCGTAGGTAAAGCCATCTGATATTGACTTTTTATCGGCTGCAATCCTACTCAATACACCATCGCCATAGAGACTGTTGGCGTTGCCGCCACTGTTTAAAAAATAGGTAACGGACTCCGCCTTGGCGGGCGGCCACGTTTCGGCTTCCTGCCACTTGTTTATACCCATTGTATAATACTGCACTTTGGGTGTTTTTTTGGCGAAATCATTTTGATTGCCTTTCAGCCATTTATCAAACCAGCTATAAATCTGTTCATTATAATTGAGCCGTGCATCACCCACACTTCTTTCGCCAACAATGGTGTTTTCGGTAGCCCGGGTGTACGAACAATGGAGCGTCGGTGCAATGACGAGGTATTGGTTATCGGCCACGTTTTTATTGGCAGCACCATCTCCTTTTATGTGGTTGATCATAGCGAGGTTGGGGCTGCTGCTCACATCGTACCAGCTTACAAACCAAAAGGCAGGAACCTGAAACTTCATGTTGTCGTGATACAATCCACCCTTGAACCAGGCGGGATCATTGGGCTTTCTTTTTACCATATCGTTAAAAACACCTTCGGGACCATTTACATTTTTCAGGATATCGCTTACCGGTAAATGTGCCAGTCCTTTTGCCCAATCCACCCGCTCTCTTTCGGGTGCCAGGTCAAATTGCCGGCTTGCCCGTATCAATTGCTCCTGAGTAGCTTCTTTAGGAAACTGTGGCCGGATAGCATCATTTTGGGTGCCATACAGCCAGGCGATAAACAGCATTTGCGTAGCGCCACCACGGTACCAGTTGCCCTGCTCATAAAATTTACCAATACGACCAACACCGGCACCAAATGCCTGTGGAACGACTGCCTTGAGGGCCGGGTGACCCATAGCGGCTACAGCCATTTGCCATTCGGCGGTACTGCTGCAGCCTATCAGCCCAATGCTGCCATTGCTCCAGCTTTGTTTGGCCATCCAGTCAAAAGCATCCCAGCCATCTGTAAGGGGCGTTCCCAGGATATCCCACTCGCCCTCACTGAAAAAACGTCCCCGCTCATTTTGTACTACATAGGCATAGCCCCGGTTCACGGCTTCGTAGGCGGCACTGTAACTGCCACGTGGTTCCCCATCTCCAAATCCATTGAAATTGTATGGAGTACGGCTAAAAATGATGGGGACAGGACCGCTTGTTTTAGGCCGGTAAATATCGGTAGCCAAGCGAATGCCATCGCGCATCGGCATCATCACTTTTTGATCGACAACGGCAATTTCGCTGAGTTTTTCCAACGTAATGCCTTGCTGTGCATAAGACGGACCCGTAAAAAACAGCACGCCGAAGCCGAGGGCTACAAATTGAGAAACGAACTTTTTAATCATATTTTAGTAAAAATTGCGGAACCAACCTTATCCGGCAAATAGCCTGATTGATTCCTCGTGAATGGTTGCTTTGGTAACTAAATCGTTGGGGTAAATATAGGTATACGGGATAACCTAAAGCTGTTTTCTGTAAGAAAAATATAAATGGTTTTTATGGTTTTATAGCTCTAATCCTTAAAATACAGTTGGCTATGCAAGTTATAGAGGTTTACAATAGCCAGATGTAAATATAGACAAGACTTCAATACAACAAGTCAAATAACCATAGTGGTATCCGGTTGTTGTACCCCATTTCGATATCATTTGATACCACAAAGGCATTTTCCAAACCCTTTATTTGCTGTTTGTATTTGTTGTTGCCTCCTACTTCAAAAGTATAGGTATCATTTACCAGAAAATCGCCCCTTTTACTGCTGTTTACTTCAGCCAGTTGGCCAACCTGATTATAAAAAAAGGTGTTGCGGATACTACCCATATCGGGTTTTTGGCTGCCCAACAAATACATATGGTTAGGCTGCCATAGATAAACTTTCTCAGGCTTTTTCAACTTGCTGTGTAAGGCTCCGGTTGGATAAAGTAAACGTAAAATGCAGGCATCCTGCAAATGGTGCGGGTAAAGTAAAACCACATTTCGGCTAATGCCCAAAGCATTTGCCAGCTACACAATATTAGGTTTATAAGGAACCGACTGAGCCAACAGATGCAACAATTGTTTCAGTTAGTTTATATACCGGATTTCAACCCCACGCAGATAAGGAATATCAAATTCAATCATTTGAATAAAGGTTCCCATTAGTTTAGAAGAATAGGTATTGGTACCCTGCAAAAAATAAGGATAGTAAGCATGCTTTAAATAGGACTGAAAGTGAACAAAGTGTTTTACTTTTTTTATAATATCGCTTGATATGGAAACATGGTATTTTATAAGTTCATCGAGGGTAAAGGGTGCAAAGGTTTGCCCGCTTTGTATTTGTACATATTCCCTGAAAGAGAGTCCGTCAAGATGATAGGTAACTGCCCTGCGGCTTATCCGAATGACCTTGTATAATGTGTAAAAGACTGCTGCCGGTAAACACCACTTTGAGTTTGGGAAGAAAGTCATAGATTTTTTTTAGTTCCGAACTTCAGGTTTCAAATTTGTGTACTTCGTCCAAAAACAACGCCTCCACATCTTCGCGCCACGGTGATTCAGCAAAGGCATACAAATCTCCCGGAGAAAAGGAAAGCGTATCTAAGGTGGCATACAGGGCCCGGGTATCAAGCCCAAACTGTTGCTGTATTTGTTGCAATAAAAGCGTTGTTTTCCGGCTCCCCTTGCTCCGGTATTACCTATCAACCTTTCCCCACAGGCTATTTTTTTTGCCAGAGGCCCTGTAAACCTTCTTTCGGGTTGCCCGAGTAGGAGTTTATGCATTTGCCTGATTTCATCTCTTGTTGCTTTTGCCATCTGTATGGTTACTTATAATATACAAATGCATTAGAATTATCTAAAAATGTAATGTCAAAATACTGTTTTATTAAAAATTGTCGTGTTGACTTAACAAAATAGAATTAAAAATGCTTTTTCGACTGCACAAACCTGCATAATGGGCGATTATGCAGAAATTTAAAAGCCCAAACCAGCAATCATTTTTTTAAAAGCAGGGATATCTTTTTTTACAAAAAACCAACTCAGAAGCTAAAAACGAAGAACCGGAAAACCTTTTCCCGGGAAATTGGTGCATGGAAGCTCTGTAATCGGATTATCTTCGCCCGGCAAATAATATCCTTTTCCATGTTAGATATAAAACTGATTCGCGATAATCCCGAATTTGTAAAAGAAAGATTGGCACATA
>JBBQXO010000011.1:0-61293 GCA_038209595.1 Chitinophagales bacterium | reverse complement strand
CGAAATTGCGGAGGCTATTGAAGTCCTCAAAGTGACAAGCTATACCAAGGCGGAACTGGATAAATATGATAAATATTGGGATATCTTGCGTACACAGCAGACTTTTATTAATGATGCCCTTAAAAAAGGCAGACTAGAAGGAAAACTGGAAGGAAAACTGGAAGGAAATGTCGAAGGAGAAGAAAAAACCAACCAAAAAACTGCTCAAAAGCTAATTCTACGAGGCTTTTCCAATGAAGATATAGCTGACATTACAGGACTAGATATTCATGAAATAAATAGAATACGGGAGGAAATGAATTAGGTTGTTGACAAATTGAAGTCTTTTCACACCTCTTTACCAGAATATTTTCATCCAAATCACTTTCTTTACCAATAAGCTAAACCTGCCGATTAAGGCTATTATTCATTTAGTTGGATCTGCGGGTATTTTAGTCTTGCTTCTTCCTTTGACAAATAAATTAACGTAGGTGGGCCTCCACCCTGTATTTGACTTTGAGGGAATGTCAATTCCCAGAAAGAATTGTCAGATGGATTTGAGTATAATGAATCCCACCCGGATGCGTCCATTCCTAACTGCTTCAACTGATTCTCAAGTATCCATTCAATCCGCTCACATGCCTGATTTTTACTTACGGTTCCCTTTTCATATACCCATTTTCCTGTAAGTATTTTTTCGTTAGTATTGAGTTGCATACGACCATTTTATTTACAGGTAAAAAAATACTTCTTTGTAGAGTAATTTTCATTACAACACATAAATGCTTTTCTCCATTTTTTCTATCATGCTGCCAACAGGTGTTGTAAAAGCTTCGAGTCCTTGTGTATTGAGAACTGCTTGCACTTCTGCAAGAGATTCCGGATGAACAGCCATTAAGAGCCCTCCGTTGGTTTGGGGATCGTTCAGCCAGGTAAAGGCTTCTTTTACGGTCGTTTCCACCTGATCTTTTACGGCGTTCCAATTGCGGAAGGCATTATCGGGAAGTACAAATCCGGCGGCAAAACCTTTGGCTTCTTCCAATAAGGGCAGCTTATCAAAATCGATATTTGCCGAAACTCCGGCCCCTTTGCACATTTCGTGTAAATGACCATAAAAACCAAACCCTGTTACATCCGTCATGGCATGCACACCAGCAATTTTGCCAAGCACCTCGCCGACCTTATTGAGTTTTCCGCAGGTCTCTTCAAGTACCTGTATGTGTTCGGGTTTTGCCAGTCCACGCTTGAGTGCAGCACTCAATATGCCTGTTCCCAGCGGTTTGGTAAGCAGCAACAGGTCACCGGGTTTTGCTCCGCTATTGGTTTTAATTTGATCGGGATGTGCCGTACCAGTTACAGAGAGCCCAAATACCAGCTCACCAATATTGATGGAATGCCCCCCTGCCATGGGAATACCCGCTTCGGCACAAACAGCAGCAGCACCGGTAAACATAGCGCGTATATCTTCTTCGGCAATAGCATCAACCGGATAACAAAGTACCACATTGGCCATGACTGGTTTGCCACCCATCGCATAAATATCACTGATGGCATTGGCCGCTGCAATGCGCCCAAAAGCTTCGGGATTATTTACAATGGGTGTAAAAAAATCGATGGTTTGGATGAGCGCCGTGTCTACGTTCAGTTTTAAAACTGAGGCATCATCTGACGTAGCATTACCAACCAACAATCCGGGAAAGCCCTCAGATGCGGTAAACCCGTTCAAGATTTTATGCAGTATTTCCGGCTGAATTTTGCAGCCACAGCCACTTGCTTTGCTGTACGACGTCAATGCGCTATTGGTTGTTTCCATATTTTTTTATTTAGGTCTATCAGATCTTCTACCCATCGGGCAGGATCAATTTCTGTTGGTGTATACAAATGCATATCGCCTTGCCTCAGTTGCATGCTATGATTATAGGTTTTGTCATAATAATGCAGTAAAATATCGAGCCATGCAAAAGGATCCCCTTCCAGCAAACTATTACAAGCCAATTTCATCCGGTCTCCTCCCAGTTTTTTTACCAGATTCTCTGTGGCCTCAATCAGCCCTTCCACAGGCATTACCCCATATTCCCCCCATATCCTTTCCTTTCTTTGCAACAAATCCATTTCAATGGAGATCACCGGTTTTTGCAAAATTTGCTGGTACAAAAGATCGGGCACCCGCACTTTACCTACAAAACGGCTTTCGTTTTCTATCCAAACTGGTTTTCCCAGGTCAAATTGCATTAATTTTTCTGCTATCAGGTTCTCGAAATGCTCAACAGTTGGCTGTGGCGGCAAGCCGAGGTGTCCAAATGCACTGCCCCGGTGATTTGCCAACCCTTCCAGATCGAGTACCTGTTGGCCAGCTGCTTTTAAGGCTCGCAGCACTTCGGTTTTTCCCACTCCGGTTTTTCCGGAAAGAACTGTAAACTGATAAGGTTTTTCAAAAGTTGCATGTGCCAGACCCCGCCAGGCTTTGTAGCCTCCTTTTAATAAATACACTTCGTAATCTGCGAGGTGCATCATCCATGCAAGGATATTGCTCCGCATACCGCCCCGCCAGCAATAGAGCGCCAATTTTTTATCAATAGCCATGTTGCGGATATTTTTAAAAATGGGGTAAAAAAGCGGCCCCACCAATTGAAATCCTTTCATCACGGCCGCCTCTTTTCCGCCTTGCTTGTAAAGGGTACCAATTATCTTTCGGTGTTCATTGTTCAGGATGGGTTGATTAAGACTTCCCGGCAAGTGACCCTGCGTATATTCGGATTCGCTGCGGGCATCCAGCAGCGGTATCGCACCGGACTGCTGAAGGAAATCCTCTATTTCCAACACCTTGATCATACACTTTAAAATATTTAATTAATGGGCAATCAGCAGCTTTTTTGTAATGGTTTGGTTGTCCATACCAGCCTGTAAAAAATAAACTCCATTAGGTAGTCTACCTACAAGAATACGTTGTGCCGTACCTGTAGGGATAAGTTGCAACACTACCCTACCCAGCGCATCTACTAATCTAAGCGATTGCAAAGGATTCTCTGAATAGACGACCATTTCGGAGGAGGTTACCGGATTAGGGAAAATGACTACCCCTTTTACATTTTCAACCAGAACCGTAGCCTCAGGACTGATATACACTTTTCCGGAAGCATCGGTAGCCCGGATACGATAACGATAAATACCATTTGGCAATAACAGGTCATCATCCGTCCAGGAATAAGTATTACCAGACTGCGGCAAACCCGTGGCTAACCTTGTGCCTTTGAAAGCAAAGTTACTGCTATTGGGATCCTGCCGCTCAATGTCCATGAAAATCCATCGACGCTCGTAACCGGTTGTCCAGTTGAGCATATTCCGATTGGTATTTCTACTAGCTGTCAGGCTGATCCAATTAGGAGATAAAGCGCCGTTGCCGGTAATGCTGCCAATGCCCACACCGCCGCTGCCGGGTTGCGTAATGCGGGTCTCAATTGCCTTCCACAAGCCAGGAAGCTGTGCAGTTTTATAGAATAATGAATCCGTAAGGTTACCCTTATGCAATTGCCAAAAGCCCAGGCTGTTGTATTGACTGGAAACCGGAATACCGCTATGCCCATTGACCGGGTTGGCCGTAAGCCCACCCACTCCATGAAGTTGATAGGCAAAAAGCATAGAGCTATCCAGCGTAGCAGAGGCCGGATTAAGCAACACGGCTCCCAAAGATTGTAATTTTTCAAATGTAGTGGGTGGCAAAAACTGCCGGACGGTAACCCCAAAAGCACGATTATTCCAACCACTTGTAAAATAAAAGGCTCCATCGGTCAGCCAGCCTCCCGGATTGCGAACATAATTGCCCGTTGCAGGTAATAAAACCGGTGTTCCCTGACCTCCTATTCCAACTTTCAATTGGTCTTCTACATGCCCTAACGAAGGCCCCCCATCGTTTATTGAAAGCAATATATTTCCTGTACTGTCATAATAATTGGTAAAACCATCCGCAAGTTTAAACTGAGCAACAGCCGGGTGAAAGGCTCCGTTAGGAGCCCGGTGCCGGGTAGCGGCAATTTCGATTTCATCGAGGTAGCAATCAAATCCCCAGGCACTTTTAAATACCCACTGCAGGTAAAGGGCAGGCTGATTGCCCGCTGCTGCAGGGAGAGTAGCCTGTTTTATTTTCCAGCCATCTTTACCATAGGCCGGTAGGCGGGTAAAAGTGATAACCGGTTGCCAGTTAGTGCGATCGGTACTCCAGAAAACGCTTACTTTTTCTTCAAGGAACACTTGCGTATTATAATCGCTGCCATCTTCATACCATTTAAACTGCACATCTACAGAAGGCACATTGATAGTAGACAATTTTGGTGTGGTCATTAGTACCTGATTTCCTTCACGGGTATCGTAACTATTAAAGCGAAGCATATATGCCCCGCTATATGGGCTTGCCAGTGGATATGCGGCATCAGTTACTACCGAAACAGCAGGCCAGGGTCCGGCAGTAAAATTCCGGATTCCAAGTGTATCAAACCGACAGTTTTCAAAGGTAGATTCATTTATGCCTTCCATAAAAGGCAGATCCAAACCGTTGCCATTACAATCAGTATAGGCAAAAATAATCTTCGGGTTGCCTACTTTACCATTTACCACAGGCCATACCGCATAAAAATAACGACTGTTTTGTGCCAGGTTATCATGCACCGTACTACTTGCGGTACCCCGATACAATATCCTGCCCCCGCCCGCCAATTGTCCTCCGGTTTGCACTCCAGGCAATGGGGTTCCGAATTGGGTGGTAGTATTGTAGGCTACAAGTACATCCCCTGCAAAACAGTTGCTACGTAACCAGGTTATCTCAATGGAAGATTTGGTAATTTCGCCCACAACTACTTTCTGAATAGCTTCCGGGGTAACTGCCACTTTATTAAGCGGTGTGCCAAATTTACCATTGGGCAATACTGGCCAAATCCGGAAATAGTGTGATTGATTTTCACCTGCACCGGTCAGGTTATAATTAAACTGACTTGCCTTGCCGCGGTAAATAATCAAGGCATCATTTCCAAGGTTGTCACCGGTTTGTAAGTTTTGCGTAGGAATAGCAAATTGATTACCGGCACTATATGCCAGTAAGACCTCAGGATCAAAACAGTTAGAAAAAGGCTGCCAGCTAATGTTCACTTTGTCATAGCAATCTACATTGGCTTCTATCGATTCTATCAGGTTGGAAACTTTGAGAAAATCTTTTAATACCAGCCCCATGCTATAATTATCCGCTGGCGAAACAGTCCATAGTTTAAAAAAATAGGTGGAGTCAGCATTCAAACCGGATAAGGTCAATTCATCCCCGTTACCCCGGTATAATACTTTGCCTCCTCCAGGTATATTAGCACCCGGCTGCAAGGCTCCCGAAGGAATACCAAACAAACCGCCACGGTTAAAATCAACGCTTACGGCCAACATCACCTCCTGATTCGAATTATTTTTTTGCCAAGTAAGTACAATATCGGAGCAGGCTACTTCACCCGAAAACCTGACAGGTGCTTCCACGGAAGGAGCCGCAGCGAATTGGGCTGTTTTTTGCAAAGCTTTAAAAGCATTCAGCCTTCCAGAACCTAATTTTCCCTTAAAGCCTGATGCATTTATATCGTCTATGAAATCAGTTTGATTGAGGAGCAAGCTTTTTACATCATCGGCACTCAATCTACCGGGAGCCTTGCTTGCTATAAGCGCTGCCACCCCGCTCACCTGCGGAGCCGCCATACTTGTTCCCTGCAAGTAACCCACCAAACCATTACCAGTATTGAAAGTACTTAAAATACCCTGCCTTCCACCTTGTACGAGTGACCCACCAGCGAAAGCATTGTTTTCGCCACCCGGTGCCGCAATATCCAGATATTCGTGGTAAGTACTGTACCATGATTTAAGGTCGTTGTGATTAGTGGCCGTAACACCGATGACTTTATGGTAAACTCCCGGCCAAAAACGAATGTTCCCATTTTGGTTGCCACCTGAGAAAATGACCAACCCGTTTTTTAGAACACCACCTCCTCCCTTTTCGATAAAATAATCAATGGCATCAATAACACTTTGATTATATACATCGGGGGAAGCATATCCCCAACTGTTATGGCTGATAGCGGCACCGTTATCCGCACTATACATAAATGCATTTTCTACCCCACCAGAACCGGATACTGCGCCAAAAATCTGGCAGCTCATCAACCTTACACCACTCGATGCACTGCCATCGCCACCGGCAATGCCAGAAACAAAACTGATATTGTCGTTGACTGCAGCAATGGAACCGCTTACGTGATTACCATGAGAACCCGGAATAAGACCGGGTTGATTATTGAAAAAATTAAATCCCCTGCCCGACCAGATATTTTGTCTCAAATCGGGGTGCGTGGTATCAATTCCATTATCCATGATAGCCACTATCACACCGGGTTTTCCTCTTTCTATATCCCAGGCTTCCGGCAGGTCAATATCGGCATCCACCGTTCCTCCGGTTTGTCCGGTATTGTTGTAATGCCATTGAGCATTAAAAAGCGTATCATTCGGGATAATCGGGGGTTGATCAAAAGGGTTTTCTACTCCATATAAAGCAATGCGATACAAAGGCTCTGCTATAGAAATCCATTTTTTTTGGTTTTCCAGGGCTTCCAGGGCAGCTTTCCACATTTTAGGGTAGCGGAGCTTGACTTGTACCCAGCGCATTACCGGGGTATTTTGTGGCAAACGAGGTTCTTTGGTAGGTTTTAGCGGCAGGAAAATCAATTTTTTATAGGACTCAAATCCAAATTGCTGCCAAAGGCTGTCGAGCGTTGGTTCGCCAAAACCACTCGCTCCCTGCAACGGAAGATCCCCGTTGGTAAGGCGGTCGAAGAATACAGGAGTCAATTGTACCTGCAGAATACCGGGTACCATAGAGGAATCCGGAGCCGTACGCCAATCAAAGGCAACATGCTGGGCCTGACTAAAAAAAGCCAGAAACAAAAGCCCTGCGACCACAAAAATCTTGTTATACCAATCCACTTGTTTCTTTTGAACCCTGAAAATTACTATTTACAGTTCAAATAGAAACGATTGTTTGGTTAATATAGTTTACCGAAGAATTTAGTTAAAACTAAATGAGTAGTCAATGAATCAAATTATTTAATTTTTGTCGGCTGGAATTCCAATTTCCACCTTACCACACGATGTTGAAAACCACTCATTTTTTTTCACTTCAACACACAAAATATGTATTTCCCACTGCAACATTTTCCAATCTATATGGCCCTAAAAGGCTCCGTTCATAGAGCTGTTGAAGTGGTTGACGATTTATTGAAATTCAGAGAATCAAGAATCAAATTCATTATGGTTCCATTACCCCCTTTACAATTTCCCTGCCCTTATTTCTTCCACAATGGCCGGATCAAGCAAAGTAGAAGTATCCCCGATACTGTCGGTTTCCCCCTCAGCAATCTTCCTCAGAATTCTCCGCATGATCTTACCACTCCTCGTTTTGGGCAAACCGGATACAAATTGAATTTTATCGGGTTTGGCAATAGAGCCTATAATACGCGAAACCGTTTGCAGAATATCCTGTCGGGTAAGGTTTTCATCTTCGTGAAATCCGTTGAAAATAACAAAGGCATAAATCCCCTGCCCTTTAATGTCATGCGGGTAGGCTACAATGGCGCTTTCTACCACCCCGCTATGCATATTAATGGCATTTTCTACTTCGGCTGTACCTATCCGATGCCCGCTTACGTTTAATACATCATCTACCCTGCCGGTAATCCGGTAGTCACCATCTTCGTCTCGCAGGCAACCGTCGCCGGTAAAATACATGCCTGGATAGGTAGTGAAATAGGTTAGCCGGCAGCGTTCATGATCACCATAAATTGTAGGCAACATACCCGGCCACGGAAATTTGATGCAGAGGTTCCCACTCACTCCATTTTCGGTAATTACCTTCCCATTTTCATCTACCAAAACCGGTTGAACTCCCGGCAATGGTTTTGTAGCATAGGTAGGTTTGGCTGGTGTTACCCCGGCAAGATTGCTAATAAGACAGCCCCCGGTTTCTGTTTGCCACCAGGTATCCACCACCGGACAATTCCCTTTACCTACATGATCATGATACCAGTTCCATGCTTCGAGATTGATTGGCTCTCCTACTGTTCCCAACACTTTCAGTGAATCCAGTTTTTTGCCATGAAGCGGTCCTTCGCCATAAGCCATCAGGCTACGGATTGCAGTTGGGGCAGTGTATAAAATATCCACTCCAAATTTTTGAGTAATTTCCCATAGCCGACCCGCATCTGGCCAGGTAGGAATTCCTTCAAACATCAAAGAAGTTCCACCGGCACTTAAAGGACCGTAAACGATATAGGTATGTCCGGTTATCCATCCAATATCCGCTGTGCAAAAATGAACCTGTCCCGGCTGGTATTGGAAAACATTGAGGAAGGTATAATTGGCCCAGACCATATAGCCGGCGCAAGTATGCACCACACCTTTGGGTTTGCCTGTGCTGCCACTTGTATAAAGGATAAAGAGCTCGTCTTCCGCATCCATTTCCTCGGGTTCTACCCAGGGATTACCCTGCGTTTCTACTTTTTTTATTTCATCTTCCCACCATACATCGCGCCCCTTGATCATACTAACTGGAGTACGGGTATGGGTACATACAATAATTCTCTCAATGGTTGGACAACCCATCATGGCATCATCGATAACTGCTTTGAGGGGAATGGTTTTATTGCCTCGGTAGGCACCATCGCTTGTAATCACCACATTGGCAGAAGCATCCTGAATACGGTCGGCAATGCTTTGAGCACTAAAGCCCCCGAAAATTACGGAGTGTATGGCGCCAATACGGGCACAGGCCAAAATTGCAATGGCGAGTTCAGGAATCATGCCCATATAGATACAAACCCGGTCTCCCTTTTTTACGCCGTTATTCTTAAGCACATTGGCAAACTGCACCACCTTCTGTAGCAAATCCTTGTAGGTTAAAATGCGGTGATCATCTTCCGGATCATTGGGCTCCCAAATGATGGCAGGCTTATTACCGTTTTGGGCAACATGCCGGTCAAGACAATTTTCGGTTATATTTAATTTACCACCCGAAAACCATTTAATGGAAGGCTCTACAAAATTCCAGTCCAAAACTTTTTCCCAAGGCTTACGCCAGGTAAAATGCTCCGCGACGCCTGCCCAGAATTCTTCGGGATGGGAAACACTATACGCATAAGCCATGTTATATTGATCGAGTGACCGAATCTGGTAAGGAACATACATAATAGAAGTGATTGTTTGAATAGAATCAATGGTTGCAAATGTTGTGGCTGCTAAAATAAGCATAGCTGCCGAATTCTTTTGCTATAAATGGCATAAAACCGCAAAAGCAGGCGTTTGAAGCGTGTCAAACAAGACAAAATTAAATATTCTCAAAGACCTTGTTACCCGCTTCGACCCACAAAAATTACTTAAAAAGGGGATGATATTAAAGAAGAGAATAATTTGAATTTTATTAAGAAAGTAAAAGCCCCTATTTTTTCACCCTTAAAAGAGCTAACTGCCGATGAAAAAAACCATGGATGTTCCTACGGGGAAAGAATCTCCTGCTGATGACGAACCAAAAAGTTCTATTGGATTAATCATTGGAGCCTCATCGGTGGGTACGCTGATTGAATGGTATGATTTTTACATATTCGGGATGCTTGCTACCATTATATCGGTACAATTTTTCCCGGAAAACTCTGGCACTTCTGCGCTGCTGAGTACTTTAGCCATTTTTGCAGCTGGTTTTATTGTGCGTCCTTTCGGGGCATTGGTTTTTGGCAGGCTGGGAGACGTGATCGGACGGAAATACACTTTTTTGCTTACGTTGGTTTTAATGGGAGGCTCCACCTTTCTTATCGGTCTGGTACCGGGTTTTGCTACGATTGGCTGGGCAGCTCCTATTTTGGTATTGCTGCTTCGTTTGGTGCAGGGGTTGGCTTTGGGGGGCGAATATGGCGGGGCGGCTACCTATGTGGCCGAGCACGCCCCACCGAATCGCAGAGGTTTCTGGACTAGCTGGATACAAACCACAGCTACACTCGGGCTGTTTCTTGCCCTTGGGGTTATCATCCTTATCCGGCAATCACAAGGCGTTGAAAAATTCAGCAGCGAATGGGGCGGCTGGCGTTATCCTTTCTGGATCTCCCTTGTACTGGTAATTGTATCGATAGCCATCCGCCTGAAAATGCAGGAGTCACCAATTTTTGCCAAACTGAAAAAAGAAGGCAAAACCTCCACCAATCCTCTAAAAGAAAGTTTTGGTCATAAAGCTAATTTTAAAATGGTACTGCTTGCCTTGTTTGGTGCGGTGATGGGGCAGGGTGTCATTTGGTATACCGGTCAATTTTATGCGCAGAGTTTTCTTGAAAATGTGTGTAACATTGATTTCCTGCAGTCGAGAAATATTATTCTGATTGCCATATTAATGGCCACACCCTGTTTTGTATTGTTTGGCTGGCTCAGTGATATTATCGGGCGTAAATGGATCATGATGGTGGGCATGTTGGGCGGCATTTTGGCTTATATGCCCATCTATCAAAGTTTTATTGATTATACCACTCCTTCCAAACGGGTAGCTTGGGTTGAAACAGAAAAAGCTATCACTTTTTCTTCTGAAGGCTTTTACGATGTTAAACACCCGGAAAGGCTCTTGATAAGAAACCGGTTTGATACTTTGTATTCCGATGGGGCATTGTACCGATACACTTATACCGATACGCTGACGATTGCCGCAAAAACAGGACTGGAAAAAGCTACTGCCTTTTTGTTGAAAACGGGTACGGGAACAGATGAAATGGTGCAGGCAGGCAACGCTAAAACGTTGCTTAGCCAAACATCTACTGAAGTGCAGGTACTTTCCAAAAGTAACAAAGCTGGACTTGTACAGGAGAGAACCTTGGGAAAAAGTATTTACTGGAAAATGATCTTATTGGTATTTATACAGATTGTATTTGTTACCATGGTGTATGGTCCAATTGCCGCCTTCCTTGTTGAGCTTTTCCCCACGCGTATAAGGTATACTTCTATGAGTTTGCCATATCATATTGGTAATGGTGTTTTTGGAGGGTTGGTTCCTTTTCTGGCGACGCTCATTGTAGAACTGACCAAAACAGCCGAAAACCCTGCCGGGAATCCTTTGGCTGGTTTATGGTACCCGATTGGTGTGGCTTCGGTATGTTTTGTTATTGGTATAGTGTATCTTACCAATAAGATTGATAAAGATGTAATGGACTAAAACAAACAACATGAAATCTCCACGAGCAATGGCACAACCAATGAAAATGAGTATTAAGGGACCTGCTTGCCAACAGGGAGGTTCCATAACATCAAAGGGCGAGACAGGTATGACAAATAAAAAAGGCTCTACTACTGGGTAGAGACGCACTATAAAATACACACATGAATCAAGTAAAAAAATATCTCGGGTATGTATGGATGGGTTTTGCCCCTGTCCTAGTGGTGCTGATGTGCTGGCAGGCTTTCGAAAAAACGATGGCAGCTGATGCAGCTATTCGCTTCAATACAGCGCTGCAATGGGGCATTATTCTGCTGGTTTTTATCCCGGTTTGTGTTGGCTTTTTCATTTTCGGGAAGTATGCTGCGGAAGGTGCCTACAGCCATTTGCCTGAAAGCAGCAGCGAAATACCGGATTCAGAATTATAATATGTTACTTACAAAAGGATTTTACTTCTGCTTGCCTTCGAGCATGGGTACAAACTTAAACAAATCGAGCAGTTCTTCTGTCAATTCTCCATTTGCAGATTTGTGAATGCGTTTCATTCTTTGAGCATCGCCTTCATTTACCGGAATAACAAGTATGCCTCCGGTTTTAAGTTGTTCTACCAACGGCTGCGGTATAAAAGGTGCAGCCGCAGTAACCAGTATTTTATCGAAAGAACCAAAAGTGGGCAATCCTTTGAAACCATCGCCATAAAAATATTTGATTTGCGGATATTTTCCGGGAAAAGGATAATTCTTTGCCCGTTCTTGAAATAATCCCTTTTGTCGCTCAATAGTAAAAACCATCGCTTTCAGTTCGGCAAGTACCGTAGCCTGATAGGCGCTGCCTGTGCCAATCTCCAATATTTTTTCGTAAGGCTTTACTTCAAGCAAATGGGTTTGGTAAGCAACGGTATAAGGTTGTGAAATGGTCTGTCCTTCGCCTATCGGGAAAGCACGGTCTTCGTAGGCAATATGATCAAGGGCAGAATCGAGGAAACAATGCCGGGGCACCCGCATAATGGCTTCGAGGACAGTAGAATTGGTGATTCCCTTTTCCTCAATGACCCTGATCAACTGTTTTCTCATTGCCTGATGCCTGAATGTATCTTCGCAGTTCTTTCCCATAATTAACTGGTTTCCGGTGGAAAGATACTCCGATTACGCCCCGGTTTGGCATAAAAAAAGCCTGTGGATTCCCCACAGGCTGTGAAAAAAAGCATTTGGAACCCTACAAATCCATGTCTTGAATAATAGCTTCAATCCGGGCATCGAGTCCGGCTTTTACTTTTGGATAATCTTCCGCGGTTGCCAAATTTGCATTTACACTAAAGTAAAACTTGATTTTGGGTTCGGTACCACTTGGGCGGGCACTTACCTTGCTTCCATCTTCAAGTACAAACTGCAGCACATTGCTTTGAGGCAAATCAATTGCAAATGTAGACCCGTCGGCAAGGTTGGTACCCTGTTGCAACTGATAATCGAGCAGGGTGGTTACTTGAACCGCACCCAGCACTTTAGGCGGATTGTTGCGGAAACGCTCCATCATTTCCCCAATTTCCTTTTGACCATTCATGCCTTTTTTGGTGATTGAAATCAGATGCTCCTGGAAACAACCGAACTCCACATAAAGATCAATCAGTTTTTGGTAGAGGCTTTTACCATTATCTTTTTCATAGGCTGCCATTTCGCAAAGCAGCGCAACAGCACTTACCGCATCTTTATCCCGAACCTGATCGCCAATCATCAGGCCATAACTTTCTTCTCCTCCGATAATATAATTTTCTTTGCCTTCTTTTTCCTTGATCAGTTCGGCAATGTATTTAAAACCGGTCAGTACATCATAACAGTTTACCCCATAAGTTTTGGCAAAACGGTTGATCATATCAGTGGTTACAATGGTTTTTACCACCATATCATTGGACTGGGCTATGCCCTTATTTTTACGGGCCTCGAGCATGTAATTAAAAGCAAGTACTGCAGTTTGGTTACCATTCATCAATACCCAATTGCCGTCAAGGTCTTTTACGCCAATGCCCACCCGGTCTGCATCCGGATCGGTACCTAATAAAATATCAGCATCCAGTTTTTTGGCCAGCTCAAGCCCGAGGTTCATAGCATCTTTTTCTTCAGGATTGGGGCTGTGTACGGTTGGGAAATTTCCATCTGGGGTGGCCTGTTCTTCTACGATGTTGATATTTTCAAAACCAAAAGCCTGCAATGCAGCGGGTACAAGCGTTATGCCGGTACCATGAATAGAGGTATAAACAATTTTAAGATCTTTCTGCCGGGCAATGACATCAGGAAAAACACTCAATTCCTTAAGCATTTTGATGTATGGCACATCAATATTTTCTCCAATGCTGGTAATATTTTTTTCGCCACCGCTCCATTTCACATCGTCCACCGAGGCAATTTTATCTACTTCACTAATTACATTTTTATCATGTGGTGGTACCAATTGTCCCCCATCTTCCCAATAGGCTTTATAACCATTGTATTCCTTAGGATTGTGGCTTGCTGTACATACCACACCTCCCTTACAACCAAGGTAACGTATGGCAAAACTCAATTCGGGAGTTGGGCGCAGGCTTTCAAATAAATAAACATGGATACCATTGGCTGCCATTACACCGGCAACCGTTTCCGCGAAAAACCGGCTATTGTTACGACTATCATGAGCAATGGCCACTTTTGCATCGGCACCAAATTGCTGAATTAAGTAATTGGCATACCCCTGTGTTGCCATTCCCACGGTGTATTTATTCATCCGGTTGGTACCAATGCCCATAATACCCCGGAGTCCGCCGGTTCCAAACTCTAAACTTTTGTAAAATCCTTCAGTCAATTCATCGGGATTATTTTCAAGCAAATGCTGAATTTCCTTCTTGGTTGCTTCATCATAATTACCCTGAAGCCATTGATCAACCTTGGCGCGAATCGTTGCATCCATATTATTCCTAATTTTTGTGGAAGGCTAAGATAAGCGCATATTAGATGCAATCATGGGTTACCCAAAATTCATTGATCGAAAAAAAGTTCTTAGGTTTGTGGTCTGTTATGAAAAACCGCTGGCTTTTAAAACTATTTACGGGTTTACTGAGTTTGATGCTGTTTTACCCGCAGGCCAAATCACAAATGGCTATTGCGGAAAAACCAACGGAGGATTTTGAAAAACTCCCCGATAGCACCCTCAACGGTATTGTTGCAACGGATACTTGCTGGATTGAATCCGCACTTTCTATAAAAGCATTTTCCAACCATCCTTTCGGTCCTTTTGCACCCGATTCGCTTGCACAGCGAAAAAAACGAGCGCTAGCCATGGCGGGCATTCATGGGGGATTGTACGGGGGTAGCTTGCTGTTACTCAATCAGGTCTGGTATGCTGATTATGCACGTGGAAAATTCCGCACCTTCAATGATTTTCCGGAATGGCAACAGGTAGATAAAGTGGGGCATACCTGGAGTGCCTACCAACTAAGCCGGGCTAGCTTTACCGGCTGGCGTTGGGTTGGCTTACCTGAAAAAAAACAGGTTTTGCTGGCAGGCCTGAGCGGCTTTGCTTTCCTTACTGTAATTGAAATACTGGATGGTTTTTCTGAAGAATGGGGATGGAGCTGGAGCGATTTCGGGGCAAATATTGCAGGTAGCGGTTTATTTATAGGTCAGCAACTGGGCTGGAAAGAACAGCGTATTTCGTTTAAATTTTCCTTTCATAGGATGCAATATCCCGAAGCCATGTTAAATAAACGCAGCGATGATCTGTACGGAGCTAGTTTACCCGAACGCATGCTGAAAGATTACAATGGCCAAACCTATTGGCTATCGGCCAACCTGAAATCCTTTTTACCTGAAACCAAACTCCCGGGCTGGTTAAACCTTTCTGTAGGCTATGGTGCAAAAGGTATGTTTGGGGGCACCGAAAATATTTGGGAAGATCCACAAACCAATATCCTCATGGACCGCACTGACATATCCCGAAGAAGGCAGTGGTACCTGGCTCCGGATATTGATTTTACCAAAATAAAGACCAATAAAAAATGGGTCCGCTCCCTTTTTAATGTACTCAATGCCTTTAAAATGCCGGCACCCACGATGATTCTAAGTAAGGGTAAAATACGCTTTCATGGCTTTTATTTTTAATCTCCCCCTTTTTCTTTACTAAAAAGGGGGCTTTAACAGGTCACATTTTACGGTTCCTTTTTTCTTTCCCATCTTTGCAGCAATGGATATTCCGCTTTCCTCCTATGAAGCATTAATTGTAAGAAGGCTCGCCCAACAGGCAGCAGAACTGAATACACCCGCCTGGATGATTGGTGGATTTGTGCGGGACAAACTGATAGAGCGAACTACCGAAGAAATAGATGTGGTATGTATTGGGGATGCGATAGCCCTTGCACATGCTGTGGCAAACTCTTTTCGGCCTAAACCTCCTGTAAGCTTTTTTAAAAGCTTTGGCACGGCGCAGATAAAGCTACCGGACATTACGCTTGAATTTGTAGGTGCCCGTAAGGAAAGCTACCGCAGCAACAGCCGGAAACCGGATATTACCCCCGGCACACTGGAAGATGATCAACTGCGCAGAGATTTCACAATCAATGCGCTGGCCATCAGTTTGAATGAAAATGATTTCGGGAAACTGCTAGATCCCTTTCATGGGGTAAAACATCTGAAAGAGGGCATCCTGATAACCCCGCTGGAACCGGGCCTCACCTTCAGTGACGACCCGCTGCGCATGATGCGTGCCATTCGGTTTGCCTCTCAGCTTGGATTTATGATTCATCCCACTACGCTGGAAGGTATTAAGGATCAAAAGGACAGAATCCGGATTGTTTCAGGAGAAAGAATTGCCGACGAATTGAATAAAATAGTGCTGAGCGCTAAGCCTTCTGTTGGTTTCGATCTGCTATATCAGACGGGTTTGCTACAGATTATCTTTCCGCAAATGGTGGAACTTGTGGGTGCAGAATACATTGATGGACACGGTCATAAAGATAATTTTTACCATACACTGCAAGTACTAGACAATATCAGCGAACACACGCAAGACCTTTGGCTGCGCTGGGCAGCCATTCTGCACGATATTGCCAAACCCCGCACCAAACGTTTTGAAGAAGGTTTTGGATGGACTTTTCACGGACATGAAGCAGTAGGCGGACACATGGTGCCCAAGATTTTTGCCCAACTAAAACTGCCCCAAAATGAAAAAATGAGGTATGTGAAAAAGCTGGTAGAATTGCATCTGCGGCCTATTTCACTTACCAAAGAAAATATAACGGACAGTGCTATCCGCAGGATTCTTTATGATGCCGGGGATGATTTTGAGGATCTGATGACACTTTGTGCGGCAGATATAACCTCGAAGAATAAAATGAAAGTGCGCCGCTACCGGGAAAATTTCGAAATGGTAAAAATCCGGTGTGCAGAGGTAGAACAAAAGGATGAGATAAGAAACTGGCAGCCGCCGGTAGACGGGCTGGAAATCATGGAAATATTTAAATTGGCGCCAAGCCCCGAAGTTGGCACGCTGAAGACTGCGCTGAAAGATGCTATATTAGATGGATTGATTCCAAATGAACGCGAAGCTGCCCTTCAGTTTTTAAAAGAAAAGGCTGCAGAAATGCAATTGAAACCAATTGTGTGAAAAGTGTTTTCTTTGCAGCAACAACTATTTACTATTTACAGGCACCTTGGACGGGATTGTCTGATACTATATAAAAAAGCTTATGGCCATTTTAAAATTCAGGGTTTATTACGAAGAGGACGAAAGCATTTACCGGGACATCCTGGTAAAACATACCCAAACCTTCTTTGATTTGTATACCACCATACTTTCCAGTTGGGAATTTGACAGCAAACATCCCGCTACTTTTTACCGAAGTAATGATAATTGGCTGAGAGGCAGGGAGATCAGCCTGGAGCAATATGAGGATAAAGAGTATAAGGTAGCTCCCATGTTGATGAAAGACACCCTTGTGGCTTCTGAAATAAGAGACACCAATCAGCGCTTTATTTTCATTTACGATTTTGTAAAAAACTGGAGTTTCCTTGTGGAACTGATCAGTGTATCTAAAGAAGAAAGCAGCAGGATCACCTATCCATTTATTGCCCGCAAAGAAGGTATTGGACCGCAGCAGTATGGCACCCGGGGTTTACTGGGACCTAAATTTGCAGATGTAGAAGAAAAATACGATCTGACAGAAGGCGCAGATGGTTTTGGAGAAGAAGGAAACGACGCTTCGGAAGAGGTGGACACTGAGGAGGTATAGACTTCCCTTGCAATTGTAATGGAAGATAAAAATTCAATACCTGCCGAGGCAAGACCACTGTTAGTAGTCATTGCCGGGCCTACTGCTTCGGGCAAAACCCAGGTAGCAGTAGAATTGGCAAAGCAACTCCAAACAGAAATCCTGTCCTTCGATAGCCGGCAGTGCTACCGCGGAATGAATATTGGCACAGCCAAACCTACCTCAGAGGAACAGCGCGGAATCGCACATTATTTTATTGATTCGCACCCTGTTGCAGAACCAATGGATGCAGCGCTTTTTGCTGACTATGGACAGGTCATCCTTGATAAGCTTTTTAAAAAATACAAGGTGATCGTTGCGGTGGGCGGAACCGGACTTTACCTGAAAGCCTTGACGGAAGGCCTCGATTTAATTCCTGAAATACCGACAGAGATAAGAAATAAAGCACGGGATCTTTACCAAAATGAAGGCCTTGCTGTGCTGCAACAAACCCTTTTTGCCCTCGATCCCGAATTTGCTAACATTGGAGAATGGCAAAACCCGCAGCGCCTCATGAGGTCCTTGGAAGTAATATGGTATACGGGACAGCCCATCCATCATTTTCAAAAAAAACAATTTAGCCATCGCCCATTTGAAGTTTTACTATTAGGATTGGATGTGCCAAGATCAGTACTTGTGGAACGGATTGACCAACGGGTAGATGCCATGATGGCGGCCGGGCTGCAGGAAGAGGTAAAACAGCTTTACGCTCAAAGGCATTTAAATGCGCTGCAAACGGTTGGTTATCAAGAGCTTTTTAATCATTTTGATGGAAAATGCAGCCTGACCACTTCGGTAGAACAAATAAAAATACATACGAGGCAATATGCCAAAAGGCAGGTGACCTGGTTTAAAAAACAAAAGGACATACTATGGATTGCTCCGGATAAGGCAACGGAAATGTTATCCCTGATACGGTTGAAGGCTGAAGGATCAGGCAAAGAAAAGCAGGACTCCTGACGGGTTGCGAATAGCTTTTTGACTTTGGAAAAAAATAGTAAAACGCTGGTATTTCTGGCAGGCGGGACTTACCTTTACCGTAAACAAAAAACAACTAATATGGAACTCGAAGGAACCCTCGTGCAGGTGATGGAATCACAGGGAGGCACAACAAAAACCGGTAATCCCTGGAAAAAACAGGATTTTCTGATAGAAGTGCCGGGGCAATATCCCAAAAAAGCTTTGTTTACCGTTTGGGGCGATAAAGTAAATTTTGCTGATTATCCTGCCGGAAGTAAACTAAAAGTAAGTTTTGACCTTGATGCAAGGGAATACAATGGCCGCTGGTACAACGATGTAAAAGCATGGAAAGTGGAACAAAGCGGTGATGTCAACCAAGGAGGAGATGCTCCAATGCAAGATTCGTTCCCGCCTGAGTTCAGCAGTCCTGCGGGCAGCGATGATAATGATCTGCCGTTTTAATTATTACCTTATATATATTAACTTCAACTTTTCACAGGCTTGTGCAACCGGTTTCAACCGTCATGTGCAAGCCTGTGGCTATTTAGGATTTTCCATTTTTTATAACTCGTCTCAGTCATAGGGAACACTCCAAAGGTAAATCCCCTGCAATCCTTACCTTGCAACAATGTCCATCCTCGTTTCGAATCTTACCAAAAAATATGGTGAACAAACGGCTGTCAATGCCATATCCTTATCTGTAACTGAACCGGGTATTGTGGGATTTTTGGGGCCAAATGGAGCCGGGAAAAGCACTACGATGAAAATGATTACCGGATTTCTTGAACCTGATGCGGGAGAGATAACCGTTTGCGGATTTGCGGTAAAAGATCAACCGATTGAAGTAAAAAAGTTGATAGGATACCTGCCCGAAAGCAATCCGTTATACTATGATATGTATGTGAGGGAATACCTTGAATTTACAGCAGGCATGTATCCGGCCTCCAAAAATCAAGATTCGGCTTCAATAAAAGAAAGGGTAAAAAAAAATATTGAAGCAGTTGGATTACACCCCGAAGCCAACAAAAAGATTGGGCAACTGAGCAAAGGCTACAAACAACGGGTGGGGCTTGCCGCCGCTCTGCTGCACGAGCCTAAAGTGCTTATACTTGATGAACCCACAAGCGGTCTTGATCCCAATCAACTGGTAGAAATACGCGAACTGATCAAAGGATTGGGTAAGGAAAAAACGGTATTGCTCAGTACGCACATTATGCAGGAGGTAGAAGCTATGTGCAGCCGGGTGATCATTTTGAACAAAGGGCAAATAGTAGCCGATGACACCCTCGAAAACCTTCGGCAAAAAGGTAGTCAAAAGAAAGCCCTGAAAGTAGGTTTTGAAGAAGCATTGGAAGCCGAATGGCTCAACCGGCTGCCGGCTGCACAGAAAGTGGAAAAAACAGCGACCAACCATTGGCTTTTGCAAACAGAAGATCTCGACGCTCTTCGTCGGCAAGTGCTTGAACTTGCTGCCACCCAAAATTTGAACATCAGCAGTTTGCAGGTCTCTGGTGGCAGTATGGAAGAAATCTTCCGCAGCCTCACCCTTTCTGATGGTTAATAACAGAAAAACAATAGAAAAAACTGATACATATCAATTTACATTTACGGGCAATAACCTATTTTTACCCCGACATTAAACAAATGTGACCTTCTTTTCATTTGGGTCATACATACCAACCACAAAAAATAATTTTATGGCTTTCATTGCAAGTATTCTGGCCCGGCAAATTTTAGACAGCCGTGGCAACCCCACAGTAGAAGTAGATGTAGTAACAGACGAAGGTGCCTTTGGTCGTGCCGCTGTGCCCTCCGGTGCAAGTACCGGTATCCATGAGGCCATGGAACTACGGGATGAAGACAAAAGTGTTTACCTGGGAAAAGGGGTATTAAAAGCAGTAGCCAATGTAAATAAAGAGATTGCCGACGAAATTGAAGGCTGGGATGTAAGCGATCAGGCTGGTATTGATAATGCCATGATACAATTGGATGGTACGGCCAACAAAAGCAACCTAGGTGCCAACGCCATTTTGGCTGTAAGTCTTGCTGTAGCCAAAGCCGCTGCTGAAGAAGCCGGATTGCCCCTGTACCGTTATATTGGGGGTACCAATGCGCGTACCCTTCCCGTGCCAATGATGAACATCATCAACGGCGGTTCACATGCTGATAATAAAATTGATTTTCAGGAATTTATGGTAATGCCTGTTGGTGCGAGCAGCTTCAGCGAAGGTCTGCGTTGGGGCACCGAAGTGTTCCATGCCCTAAAAACCGTTCTAAAGAAAAAGGGATACAGCACCAATGTGGGTGACGAAGGCGGATTTGCTCCTAACATTCAAAGCAATGAAGAAGCCATAGAAACGGTACTGATTGCTATTGAAGCAGCCGGATACAAAGCCGGGGAACAAATAGCGATAGCGCTTGACCCTGCTGTAAGCGAAATGTGGAATGCCGATAAAAACCGCTATGTATTTCATAAAAGTGATAACCGGGAACTGACTAGCGAAGAAATGGTAGCCTACTGGACCAACTGGGCGAACCAATACCCAATTGTAAGTATTGAAGATGGCATGGCCGAAGATGATTGGGCTGGCTGGAAAATGCTGACAGATAGCATTGGTAAAAAAGTACAGTTGGTAGGTGATGATCTTTTTGTTACCAACGTAACCCGTTTGTCACAAGGTATTGAACAGGGTGTTGCCAATGGATTGCTGGTAAAAGTAAATCAGATAGGCAGCCTTACTGAAACCATCAATGCGGTAACCATGGCACAGCGCGCCGGATACAACACCATTATGAGCCACCGGAGCGGTGAAACGGAAGATACTACAATCGCTGACCTTGCGGTTGCACTGAACTGCGGACAAATTAAAACCGGTAGCGCAAGCCGTACCGACCGGATTGCTAAATACAATCAATTGATTCGCATAGAAGAAATGCTTCAGGAAAACGGCTTGTTTCCCGGCAACAGCTTGAAATTTGGCAAATAATCAAAAAATGGAACAGGCAATATTTGCCGTTTATCCATTTTAAAATACCAGGCATACTCTTTTTTAAGGAGTATGCCTTATTTTTAATTACTTCACAAATACACTAAAAACCAACCAATATGGAATCACAAAGAGTAGATATGTATCTGATGACGAACAGTAAATTTTATGAGCCATATCAACTCGATGGCATCCGCAACCGGCTGCTTGAGTTAGACGACTCAAAAATGATTTCGTTACAGGCCATGAATCCAAAGGATCCTACGCTGATTTTGATTGTTTCGATTTTGGCCGGAGCACTGGGCATCGACCGTTTCCTCATTGGAGACACCGGATTAGGTATTGGAAAATTGCTCACCTGTGGCGGGTTTGGTATCTGGGCCATCGTAGACTGGTTTTTAATTATGCCAGCTACCAAACAAAAAAACATTGAAGACCTTCAAAGACTTTTATACTAATGAAAAGCATGGCTCCCTACCTGCGGTTTTACGGGATGGTACTTATACTGGTTTCTGCAGGTTGGGGTTGGCTTTTATTGAGGGGGCATTTGCCATGGACTTCCCCCGAGGCCTCGGCTTGTCTTTTTAAAAATATCAGTGGTATCCCATGCCCTTCCTGTGGCTCCACAAGATCGCTTGAGCATTTGCTTACCGGTAAGATTAAGGAAGCAATATTTATTAATCCGTTGGGGCTTATCCTCGCCTTGATCATGGTGTTGATTCCGCTTTGGATATTTATGGATATTATAATGCACAAAGATCATTTTTACAAATTCTATCTCAAAACCGAGGCATTTATCCGACAGGGAAAAGTAGCTATTCTGCTGTTGATATTGGTGGTGGCCAACTGGATCTGGAATATTTACAAAGACTTATGATGGATCAAAAATCCTTTTCCTATATACCTGCTGATGGGGAAGCAGAACAGGCATCTAACAGCTACCTGATGTCGTTGGTAGCGCTTATTGTCGGGCTCCCTTTACCCATTCTGAACCTGATTGCTACCTTGATATTTTTTACCGCCAACAGAAACAAAAGCTACTTTGTACGCTGGCATTGCACGCAGGCACTCTTATCGCAGGTATCCCTTCTGCTGGTGAACAGTTTTGCTTTTTGGTGGACCTTTTCCATATTTTTTGAAGGGAAAGAACTAAGCAACCCTTATTTCGCTTATATCCTCACGGTATTGCTGTTCAACCTCATTGAATTTGCAGCTACTATTTATACAGCCATAGAAACCAGAAAAGGCAACCACGTTTCCTGGTGGGTAGCAGGTAGCCTTACACAGGTGATTTGTAAACCCAAAATGGAGAGGATATGAAAAAGTTTATTCTAGAACTGATATCGACTCTTGTTTTGTTTTTCGGTATTTTTCTGCTGGCAAAACAAGTGGACTGGATTCGTCTGCTTCATGTAAATCAGATACGTAGTAAAACAGAGGAAAAACTTGGGGAGCTTTTAAAGGAAATACTCAATAAAGATAAAACGGCCTGCGAGCAGCCGGAAATTCTATACCCCGTGGACAGCCTGCTTACACATTTATGTGAAGCTAATGGTATTGAAGAAAATATAGTGAAAATCTCAGTTTTCTACGAAGATGAAGTCAATGCATTTGCATTACCCGGCAATCAGATTGTTATTTATACCGGTCTTATAGAAGCTACAGCAAACGAAGCCGCGCTATCGGGTGTGCTTGCCCACGAATTGGCGCACCTGCAAAAGCGACATGTAATGAGCAGGCTGATCCGTGCAATGGGGGTGGCCGTGCTTTTGTCTGCAGCTTCGGGTGGTGCAGCAGAAACGCTTACCAGTATCTTACAAATGCTTAGTTCAGCTTCCTACGACCGCGCAATGGAAAAAGAAGCGGACCTTACTGCTGCCATCTATCTTACCAAAGCAAAAATCAGTGCAGAGCCTTTTGCAGCATTGCTGCTGGAACTAGATGAACCTGACACCCCGAATTTTCTTGCATGGATCAGTACACATCCCTCAGGAGAAAAGCGTGCCCGGGATATCAGGGATCAATTTCCCGGTAAAAACCAGCCAATTTCCCAACCTGTGCTTGCCCCCGAAACTTGGGACTTGATGAAAAAGTATAACGGACAATTGGCGGATACTGAAAATTAAAGCAGGGCGACTAACAGAACCGTAATTATCCATTTATACCCCTTAGAAAAAGATTGTGTAAAAACCGCACTTGCAGATGTCTTTTCTTTTTGTAATCTTTGTAATATGCACCGCAGTTTTATTTTCCGATTCAAATTACATTATCTGTTGGCCATTGGGGGCTTTGTGGTATGGATGTTGTTTTTTGATGAGAAGGATGTATTCACCCAGCAAAAAAGAGCAGCTGAATTGCAAAAGCTTGAGGAAAAAATGGGATACTACGAGGAACAGATAGCCGAAACACGAAAGAGTATTGATCTACTTGATAAAGACCCGATGATGCTGGAAAAATTTGCCCGGGAAAAATATTTTATGAAAAGACCCAATGAAGAGGTTTTTATTATAGAAAGTCCCAAATAGGTTATTCCCAATAGCTTAAAACTCTGAATTTCCCTGATCCTTCTTGTCTGACTTTGTAAAAACCCTTAATACTATTGGGTTTGAACTCTTCCAATTTTGGGAAAGGGGTAGATGGGAAAGGGTATAAATTTCCCTTTTAGAGAATCCAAAAATGAATATTCTACCCCAAAAATGACGCCTATACTCAAGCCCACAAAGGGTTTTGAGATTTTTCCCAAAATGGGATAAATGTTAATAACTTTGAGCAATAAAAAAAATACCTAACCCGTTTAAAGGATAATAACATTTTAAAAACACTAAAATTTAATAAAATGCCAGTTTTTACACCCGAAGATTTATTGCAATTCCATTATGGTGAAATGCCAGAAACAACCAAGGAAGAACTTCAAAAAGAACTTCAAAATGACTGGACTTTACAGCAAAAGCTTTCTGTAATAGAAGAAGCTTCCAAGTTTTTGGATCAGTCGCTGAGTGGTCCCCGGTCAAAGGTTATTGATAAGCTGATGGCTTATGCGGCGAAAGGAGTTAAAGAAACCGTTAAGTAATCATTATATTTTCAACACCATTTGGCCTGCCTGCATTAAAAACAGTGTGGCATTGATACAGCTGTAATAGGACATGACTCGAAAGCAACGCTACGAAGCGGTTATTGGTTGGTTCCAGGAGAATGTTCCAATTGCCGAAACTGAATTGACTTACCGTAATCCCTTTGAATTACTGGTGGCGGTTATTTTATCTGCACAATGCACTGATAAAAGAGTCAACATGACCACTCCTTCGATTTTTGAGCAATTTCCAGATCCCCAATCAATGGCAAAAGCTAGTTTTGAGGATCTTTTTCCGCTGATTAAAAGTATAAGCTACCCTAATAATAAAACCAAACACCTTATTGGGATGGCAAATATGATGCTCAATGAGTTTAATGGGGAGGTACCCATGACGGTAGAGGCGCTCACTAAGCTTCCGGGAGTGGGGCGTAAAACAGCCAATGTAATAACCAGTGTAATTGATGATCAACCTAATATGGCTGTAGATACCCACGTTTTTCGGGTTAGTGCCAGAATAGGTCTTACATACAAAGCAACTACCCCGCTTGCTGCAGAAAAACAATTGATTCAAAATATTCCTGAGGAACTCATTTACAAAGCGCACCATTGGTTGATATTGCACGGCCGTTACACTTGTACGGCCCGGCAACCCAAGTGTGCTTCCTGTCATCTTAAATCATATTGCAAATATTTTGCAACCCAACAAAAAAAGAATCTAAAAAAAAATTGAAGAAATTTTAGTTACCTTTTTTATAGAAATGGAATCATTTGAAAAAAAACTTTATTTTGCATCTCGAATGACTCTCCGCTTATTACATATTCGTTTCCTGACCTTCATAATGGTTTCTTTGCTATGGGGTAGTTTTACTCTTGCAAAAGCACAGGGTTTCTACTTTTACAACAACGGTTATTATGAACCAAGTTGGGTATTGGATGCCTCATTGAATATTGGTGGGATGAATGCGCTAACCGATATAGGAGGAAGTAAAAATTCGAAAACAGGGCTTGGTGCCGTTACGCTTAAAAACACCCACCTTACAGGTGGTATTTCCGTAACCGCCACGCATAAAGATTGGTTTGCACTGAGATTGGACTTAGGAGTGGGAAGGATTGAGGCGCACGACAGCTTATTGAAAGGAGCAACCGAATCGAATGCCAAGGGCCGTTATGACCGGAACCTGAATTTCAGGAGCCCGATTACAGAGGCTTTTATTGGGGTAGAATTACACCCCCTGTTTTTAAAAGATTATCAGATAAATGATAAATATATGCCACGGCTTTCTCCTTATCTGATGGTAGGTATCGGGGTAATGGGTTACAGACCACAAGCCTATGTAGATGACCGTTGGGTAGAATTGCGCCCATTACGGTTAGAAGGGCAGGGTTTTGATGAATACCCTGACAGGCAGCCCTATGGAACAACTTCAATTATTATCCCTTACGGCTTAGGTCTACGATATGAATTAAGTCAGGCCTTTTTTATACGAGGAGAAGTTATCCGACGAACTACTTCCACTGATTACCTTGACGATGTGAGCCAAGGCGATTGGGTAGATCCCAGTTTGTTTTATAAGTACCTGCCTGTAGGACAGGCTAATCTTGCCTCCCGTTTGTACAACAGAAGTGTAGAGGTTAATCCGCCACGAAATACAAGACCCCGTGGAAATATACAGAATAACGATGCCTATTTCAGTTTTCAATTACGTATAGGGCTGGTGCTCAACCGCGAAAGAAGGTAGTTCAACTGAAAACCATACTGTTGTTTGAAATTTTTCAGCATGTATCTCATTCCTTAACCAAACAGGCAAAAGATTTCTTTTTATTTAAAAGCAATTGACAATTATTTTTCTGCTCATTCCTGCTTTTCATAATGGCTAGTATGAGCAATTAAATAAGGAAAGCAAAGTTTTTTTCTGTTGCAGCAAATGCTAAACGCACCTTAGATTTTTAAATAAATCTTAATAAAAAACCCATTTTATGAAGCAATTTTTTATTTTACTCTTGACATTTTTGTCAGCAATTACCTTTGGACAAAATGCCAAACAGGAAAATAAAGTTTCCATTGGTTACAGCTTTTCACCTGATTATAGTTTTAGGACACCTAAAAACGGGGATGGTAATAATTCTACTGATTTTGCAATAAAAAGCAGAGACAACATTGAAAAAGCTAAGTTTGGATACACAACAGGTTCACATATGACCTTTCATTTTTCAGACCTACCCGGCTTTGAGACAGGTGTACAGTTTTCAAATAAAGGATATAAAACGAAAGAGCAAGATTTGGTTTATATTAATCAGACCCGAGTTCACCTGACAAAGCAGCGATAGCCTATTCATATCAATATATTGGCATCCTTTAAGGGCAAAGGTGGCATTTGGTAAAAAAAAGGCTCGTTTTATTTCAAGTGCTGGCTTTATGACAAATTTTTTAATTAACGCAAAACAGACGATTAATTTTAAATACTCAGACGGAAAAACAGAAAAAAGAAGTCAATCTTCTACTACTGGCTTTAATAAAATTGATATTTCCCCCATGGTAAGTATGGGCGTTGACTACAAATTAACAGACAAAATACATTTATCAGCAGAGCCGACTTTTAGATTTGGACTAAGTAAAATTAAAGACGCTCCTGTTATAGAAAAACTTTGGAATGCGGGGCTTGCGTTGGGTATTTCTTACGGTTTAAAATAGCAAACAAGCTCATGCCTTGAATGGGCGGTTTAGCAATAGAATGGTAAGAGATTCCTAGCCCCCTAAATTTACCAGCGAAACAGTCAAGGCATTTTTCAAATTCCAACCCTTCGACAGACATTGACCAGTGAGCAATTCTCTCGATCTATCCACCCTCCTGACCATCCCCATTGATATAACTCTGCAAATTATTTACATACTTTTCAAAAGCATCTAAGCCTTTCGGCGTTATTTTACAAAGCGTTTGGGGGTAATTATCTTTAAAATGCTTGGTAATGTCAATATACCCCGCGTCTTTCAGCTTATTTAATTGAACACTCAGATTGCCTGCCGTTGCATTGGTTTTCTCCTTAATAAAGGTGAACTCCGCCTCCTTTACACTGATAAGCAGTGAAATGGCTGCCAACCGCAGTTGTGAATGCAATATGGGATCTAGTTCTTTAAACATGCTTTGTTTTAATGGAAAGTAGATATTGCCTGCGCAGAATAATACCGGGGATAAGCCAATTGCAAATACCTGCAATACCCATAAATAACATATCCCAAACAACAGGTGTGTAAAGAGACACTACAAAAAGAATATAACAAATGCAAGCGCCAATAAGCATAGATCTGCATCTTATTACCACCCCCGTTACCAAAGTAGGGAAACCATAGATCATCAGATGAAGCGAAGCAATGCTTGGCACGAACAATTGAAAGGGTTCAAATGGTCCATTAGAGCTACTTTTTTTCCAAATGGTTACCCCATCATCCGCTAACAATTGTGTGGTAATTTGGCCTATAAAATTACCGTATAAAACCAAAGCAAAAATACTAATCCCAAATACCGTCCAAACCATATCAATAGCGCGGGCTTCATGGGTTTTCACAATATTCTTTTTACGGTCGTTTAGAACGATAAATACCTGTGGAATAAGCGCTACCAGCGTAAGTATCCACCAATCGAAAGAAATATTCCATTTAAAATAAAGTTCGAGGAAAGACATACTACCCACAAAACCAATAACTGACCCCCATAAAATAGGCCCTTGACCACGCTCATATTGTGCACCAGCCTTTGCTTTTTGAATCATTTCCTGTATAATCCGGAGACTGTCCTGCTCCGACAACACCTGCTCTTTTGCCATTATGATTGTATTTTATTTTTTTTGTAAACGGAAACGACTTCTTAGCATATACCCGGGAATAATCCAAGCTCCTATTACTGCTATGCTTACCATCAATAAGTTATAAATAAATGGTGCAAAAACAGCAGCAATACTTAACATCCAACAGCCGATACCCCCATAAATTAAGGGGCGAAACCGTAAAATCACACCCGACAAAATGGTGGGTATTCCATATAGCATTAGAATGAGCGGATACAAGGTTTTCCAATCTCCCTGCCGACCCACCACAAAGCCAAGGATGACTCCACAACATATAAAAACCAGCCAGACAGCCTTTAGCATGTCTCCCGAATAGGTCTTGTATCTTAGCTTTCGCAATTTACGACGCAGATAAATCAATTGGTAGAAAGAAGCCACCCAGGTAAGCATCCAGATTAAATCGGGCCTTGACACCAAATCCCAATACAATCCTGCAAAATGAAACATGGAACACCCAAGAATTACATACCCCCAAAACAGGTATAAATGGCCGTTTTCCGATAGTTCGTTCCTGGCATTACCAATCATTTCTTCTATAATTTGAAAGGACCTTGCTGGATCTAAGTTTTCAATATTTTCCATTTTTATTTCATTTTAAAAACAAATGGTCCCTACGGCATTTCCAAGGGATCATTTGTTTCCTATTATTTTATCCTTTCCATTGTTTTAAAACTGATTCAATATAAACCTTGCCCCAATTGGGATGCAGTTCAGAAGCAGGATTAAAGGTATCATAAGCCTGCAAAGCTTTTTCCATCAATTCCAAAGCCTTTTTCTTACTGCCTCCAAAAGGTTCTGGCGTATAATACAAATTTTGAGAAAGGTTCATCATGACCCTTGGGTTTCCCTGAGGTTGCTGACTCATAGCTTTTGACAAAATGGCGGTAGCTTTAGGTCCAAGCGTCATACTCTGGCTCCCGTCCACCTGCATCCTGCCGGTAATGACCATGGACATTACTGCGGCAATTTCTGAATTATCAGGTTCGAGAGCTGCTGCCTGATATAAAAAACTTTCGGCTTTGTCTAAGGCAGCACTCATATTCCCTGGTTCCATGCCAGAAAAAGCCTGCATAACGGTAGCATAACCAGCATAATAAAAAGGCAGCCATTGATTTTTTTCTGCATTGGCAATCCTTTCAAAATTGTTGGCTGCATTCTGGTAATTTTCTATGGATGGCTTCTGATCCAGTGTCTCAATATTTTTTTTCATGCTTTCTGCATAGCGGGGACCTTGCGCTATGGAAGTGATAGCCAATCCTAAGAAAATGGCTGCGATTACGATTTTGTTTTTCATTTTTTTTTGATTTTTGTGTGTGAAAACTCTTATTTATAAATTGTTATTGATGGCATCCTGACGACGATCGGTACCCCAGCTGAGAAATACCCCAGCGAAAATAAACTGCCTGGCAGGTGGCAATACAGGCACCCTGTTTGCCCCGTCGAGCGAATAGCGGTAACCAAATATTTGCTGACTGTTGGTAAGATTGGATATACTTAATACCACTACAGCAAAGGCTTTTTTAATACTGGTTAAATAGTTGATGCTAAAACTCAGGTTGTTGTAGGGTATGGTTTTGCCCTCGTCGCGTACAATATATTTCTCCGATCCCTGATCAAAAGCTATATCATAAAAGGGACGTCCTGTTGCAAACTGATAATTTAAATTGAACTGGGTATTGATTTTTGGAAAAAACCTTTTTAGCACAAGGTTGGCGGTATGGTTGGCTGCAAAATTGGGTTGCAATTCATAAGGAAAATTCAGGTAATTCCTCTTGGTATCAAGCCAGGAATAGGTGACCCAATAATCAAAATTCTTTAGTGTTTTTTTATCTCTCCAAAACAATTCAATACCCCGTGCATAGCCACTCCCAGTTGCATTGGTATCCAAACCGGTTTTTTGCAATTGTTTGTATTCTTTGTGAAAAGCCTGCAACCTCAATGTAGTTAAAGTATTGATCCGCTGATAGGTAAGAATATAATGATCGGCACGCATTTGAGGAAGGTCCCTTTCAAATTGCAAAAACTGGGTTTGTGGCTTTTGGTAATAAATACCGTAGTCACCAGAAATCTGAGCCCGCTTGGTAAACTGATAGGCAAGCGAAGCCCGGGGAGCAATATTGGTACGGTTTAAAAGTGAACTGTGTTCCCCTCGTAATCCAGTGCGGAGTGCCAATTTATTACTCAGATAAATATCGCTTTCAGCAAATACCGCGCTGTAATGATCATTTAGCGCAATGGGCTTGAATTGATTAAAACCAGTTCTGTCGCGGCTGTACCAATGTTCAGCACCAAACCGGAGGGCACTCAATCCAATCAACTTATAATCAAATACCGCTCTTGCCTGTACCAACAAACCTTTGTTACTTAAATTGAAATTTTTATTTTTAATAAAGAAAGGCAGGTTCCCCGCTGCGGGTTCATTATTAGCATCTAGTACCTCCTGTTGAAGGTCATCTACATTATAACTCAGACTGATGCCGGCTATCAATTTCATCCGGTTGCTGATGCGTTCCCGGTAACTCATATTGGTATATAAGTTATCATTCCCAACCGTAAAGGCATTTTTCAGGTCAATTCGATCAATATCAGGATTACGTACCCCGATGCGGTTTTGAGTAAAAGATGCATACATTTTAAGCATACCGGTAGAGGAGGTTTTTACACGAAAATTTGCATCCGCATTCCATACTTCGGGAACTTTAAAAAAATCGGGTCGCTGCTTTACTAGGTTGAAATATAAACTAAGATTGGTATAGCCTGCACTGGCACCAAAACTGCTCTTTTTATTTTGTGCAAGATGCTGGTACTGCCCCCCGCCAAAAATAGGAGAGATGGAAGCGCTTGCTTCTGAACGATCAGGCAAATCAATGCTTTCAAGAATTAAGGCAGAGGACAAGGCTTGGCCGTACAAGGCAGAATAACCTCCGGTACTGAATAACGTTCCTTTAAACAAAAAAGGAGAAAACCTGCCCCTGCTCGCAAGGTCGGGACTCGTACTGAAAAACGGGTTGGCTACCACCATACCATCTATATATTGTTTGGTTTCGTAACCCTCTCCCCCCCTTACAAAAAGCTCCGCACTCTCCCCTATTTGCTGAGTACCGGGCAAAGTACGCATTGCACTCGCCACATCGGCATTGGCACTAGCGGTGGTTACAATGTCAAGCGGCTTTAATACAGTGATCCTTTTTTCATCGCTTGCCTCAAAACTTCCTGCGGTTATGATTACAGCGGTCAGTTCATCAGGTTTTTCCCGGAGCTCAATATTTAAAACAACCTCTTTTCCATTCAATTCAACATCCTGTTCCCATTTCTTAAAACCGGTGTAACTCGCTATAATTTTCCATTTTCCGGATTCTGTGGTAGAAAACCGGAAGGATCCGCTGCTATCGGTAGTGGCGCCATCATAAGTATCCACTAAACTGATACTTACACCCTGCATGGCGCGGTTCCTGGCATCGGTAACCCTTCCGGAAACAAGTGTGGTTTGTGCGTGGAGGCCAAAGGAAAATACAGAGGCCAATATGGTGAGAAGTGTGTGCGTGTTCATCCTTTTTACGTTGATAAAACAAAAGTAAAGTAGTTTATTTTATAAACCAAACTATTTTATAAATATTAATTTTTATTTTTTTGGGGCATCCCAATATAATTTGAGTGCCCATTTCACAAAACTTTTATACTTTACTCCACAAAACAACGATTGCATGCAAAAAGTAAAAGACATCTTGCGCCACAAAGGCGTTCATATTGAGTCAGTAGAGCCAACTACCCGGGTAATTGATGCCCTCAGGATTATGGCCGGAAAAAATTTCGGTTCTATCGTTGTGATGGAAGAAGGCAAATTTTTAGGCATAATGACTGAAAGGGATTACTCCAGAAAAGTGATCCTCGTAGGTAAAAACTCTTCGGATACAACAGTGGAGGCCATTATGAGTACCGACCTTCCAAGGGTAAGTCCGGAAGACACGATAGAACATTGCATGGGTTTGATGAACCGGCTCCGCATACGGTATCTCCCTGTTTATGAGGGAGAAAACATTGCCGGCATTATCAGCATGACCGATGTGGTTTCCGCCACCATTGTACAGCAAAAGGAAACTATTTCGCACCTTCAGCATTATATTTCGGGTAGTCAGGGCTGAGGTTAATAGCCCTTACTTTTCGCTTTAGCTCCTTAAAAAATCAAGGGGAATTGATATAGCCATCACGACACGAATAATTGTGCATTTTCAGTAATTGAGAATAAATTATTCCTGAAGGTGAGTGTGTGCCATTTTCCGGAAGGGTACAAAGAGATGGCAATTCAAGGACGTAGAAGATGTTTAAATTTTTTGAATAAAAGCAATTTTAGTTCTAGTTAAAACCCTGAGTTGGCTGGACACCTGTTTTTCTTTAATTTTAAGAGAATAGAAGAAAATATTGGAAGTATGCAATTGTGGAGATAAGTTTCCTTAAAATGAAAACATATACTCAGTAAATGGGATAGAAAAGTGAAGGGCATCTCTAATTGCCTTTAAAAATATTTTTGTGACAAGAATAATAGTTACTCCTTCCGGCAGCAATATAGTTCTGGCGGTACCGTAAGAATATATTCTTTCCGTTTCGTGAGATCTGAATTCAGGCAGCAGTTTGATTTTTCCGTTTAGTGAGACAAGAACCAGGGCAGCAAAACATTCCTTGGCAACAGTTGGACCATTCCGGTTCGTGAGACATTAAACGGGGCAATGGAGCCAATGCCACCGTGCTAAAACAAAAAAGGCTGCCCCGATTGAAACGAAGAAGCCTTTTTTTATAAGTAAGAAAAATATACTCCTTCCGTTTTGTGAGACACGAAACGGGGCAATGTCTTTCCCTACCGGATATTGAAAATATAATCGTTGCTCTTAAATTGACTTTTTACATCTTTCAGGTACTTTCTGATGGATGCATCAATCAGGTTGTTGTCGAATTCCAGCACAAAACCACCAATAAGGTCAGGATTGATTTCTATCTGCAAATCAATATTAGTAAGTTTTGTTTCCTTCTCGAGTTTTTGCTTGATCTGCGCCAGAATGACATCACTGATAGGAGCAGCTGTGCGTAAGATAATATGATTGATCCCTCTGATTTTATCGTAACTCTCCATAAAAGCCATCAATATTTCAGAAAGGAAATATTCGCGGTTCTTGCTCACCAACAGCTTAATAAAGGTCATCATCAAAGTACTTATTTTCCCCTGACCTATGGCCTTGATAACGGCAAGCTTTTTATCCGATTTAATAACCGGGCTTTTAAGCATAGCAGCATATTCACGGCTTGCCTTGCCTGCATTTTGCAAAAAAACACAATCTGCATAAAGCACATCAAGTTCTTTGCGCTCCGTGCCGAGCTCAATCAGACTTTTTGCATAGCGTCCCGCCAATCTTGGATTCAACATATACTATAATGCATTAGAAATTTATAAGTAACCAGCACCAACCCTTTTCTGCAAGACCATGGCCTGCATATCAGGTAAAACCGGTAATTAGTTTAATTGTACGTCGGTGGTCAACTTATTGATATAACCTTCCTGTGAAGCCTTATCGCTTAATTCGCGGCGTAAAACCTTTTCACTCATTTCAATAACGAGTGAGCCAATCTGATTTTTAATATCGGTTATTGCACCCATTTTCTGGTTTTCGATGCTTACCTGCAAATCAGCGAGAACTTTATTGGCTTCTATCTTTGCCTGTTCTTTTGCATCGCTGATGATCTTATCCTTGGTCATCTTGGCTTCACGAAGCATTTCAGTACGTTCTTCACGGGCCTTTGCCAACAGGATTTCATTTTCATTCTGAAGATGTGCCATTTCAGCACGTACCTTTTCGGCAGTAGCAATGCTGTCAGCAATGGTTTTTTCGCGTTCTAGTAAGCCAGCTATAATGGGTTTCCACGCATATTTACGCAGGATAACCAATACGATCAGGAAAGCGAGCATGGTCCATACCCATAAACCGAGATCGGGATTTAATAAAGGATGCATATCAATTGAAATTTAAAAGAATGTAAAGAAACTGCATTCGCCGCCCTGTGCATTGAATGCAGTTTAATAGAATTACCTGCTGATCTTATTTGATAAAGATAGCAAGTGCTGAAACGATCACCGCAAACAGTGCAACACCTTCCACGAAGGCAGCAGTCAGGATCATAGCTCCCCGGATATCGTTGGCAGCTTCAGGCTGACGGGCGATGCTTTCAGTAGCACCCTTACCTATCTGTCCAATACCAATACCGGCGCCAATAGCCGCCAAACCAGCACCTACAGCGGCACCAAGGTTCGAAATACTACCGGTTGTTTCCAGCAGAATGTTCATCAAAGTCATAATGAATAATTATGGAGTTAAAAAAAAGAAACGTGATTAATGGTGTGCGTGTGAACTGCCTTCCTCGTGAAACTGCTCTCCTTCCATAGAAAGACCAATGAATACAGCAGTAAGGTTGGCAAATATGTATGCCTGAATAAAAGCTACCAGCAATTCGATAGCATAAATAAATACGGTAAATAATATACTTACCGGGCTAAATCCTAACCCGGCGGCCGGAGCAAGATTCGCAAAAATGAAAATCATCAGAATCAAACACGCAATGATCATGTGACCAGCCACCATGTTGGCAAACAGACGAATGATAAGTGCCATCGGCTTGATGAATATCCCTAGAAATTCTACCAGCACCAAAACCGGTTTTACAAACCCAGGTACAGGAGGGTTGAAAATATGACTCCAAAAATGCTTATTAGTGGTAAATAAAATGACCACAAAACTTACGATTCCCAATACAATGGTCACCGTAATATTACCGGTTACATTTGCTGCGCCGGGTATTAACCCTACGAGGTTATTAAATAGAATAAAAAAGAATATAGTAAGCAAGAAGGGCATGAACTTTTGATAGCGTAATCCAAGATTAGGCTTTGCCACATCATCGCGGATAAAAGTAATTAGCGGCTCAATAGCATTTTGCAATCCGGATGGGGCTTTTACCTCACCACGGTAACGCTTTGCTACCGAAATCATAACCCACAAGAGTAAAATCAACGAAATCAGCATTTGAACCACATTGCGGGTCATACTGAAATCGTAAACAGCAACGTTCTCGGCTACTTTTCCGTCTCCACCTACCGCCACTATAGTTTCCTTACCATTTTCAAGATCGGCTAAAATGCGGAAACCATTATGGTCTTCATGCCCATGATGAAATTTAGAAGACATGAAAACATGCAATCCACCCTGATCTGGCGCATATAAAATAATAGGAAGAGGAATAGAAATGGCATGACCATTGTAATCAGCAAAGTGAAATTCGTGTTTATCGAGAATGTGTTCCATCAGGATCAATCCAGGATTCATTTCCTCCTTGGTTATAGGCGCGGTGATTTCCCCTGCACCTGCCTGATCTCCATGTTCTTCCTCATGCTGTGCAAAAAGATTAACCGATACAAGCATGATTAAACCGGTCAAACCCGCAATCCACCTTGATCTGATGTGTCCAATAGCCATAATTCACTCCAAATTTGGCCGCAAATGTACGGCTCAACCGCCAACAAACAGTGCCTAAATAAATTTATACGCCGAAGTATTCGTCCTGAAGGATCACAAACGAGCCATTTAAAAAACAGAAACGGGGAATATTGTGTAAAAAACAAACGCAAAAGGAAGTATGTACATTCCCAATGCCCTATAAACCAATGGGTTTAAGCAAGGGCTTCGGTTTTTTCAAATTGCATGTGGTACAGTTTGGCGTAGGCACCTCCTGCTTCTAACAGGGTTTGGTGGGTGCCAAGTTCTTTTACCCTGCCCTTATCCATCACCAGTATTTGATTTGCCTTGCGAATGGTGCTTAACCGGTGGGCAATCACAATAGAGGTTCGCCCTGCCATCAGCTTTTCGGTAGCTGCCTGTATAAGCATTTCGCTTTCGGTATCCATGCTGCTTGTGGCCTCATCCAATATAAGGATGGCAGGATTGTACAGCAGGCAACGGGCAAAACTGAGCAATTGCCTTTGTCCTACACTAAGGGTAGCACCTCTTTCCCTTACATGAAAATCGTATCCGCCCGGTAATTGCAGAATAAAATCATGCAGCCCGATCATTTTTGCTGCCTCTTCTACCCTTTGATGCGAAATGTCAGGATTACGCAGGGTCAGATTATCGGTAATGCTGCCGCTGAATAAAAACACATCCTGCAGCACCACACCTATTTGACCACGAAGCGTATCAAGTGCATAATCTTCAATACATATATCATCTATAAGTATTTCGCCACGCTGTGGTTGATACAGTCTATTGATGAGCGCAGTAATAGTGGTTTTGCCACTTCCGGTGCTGCCCACAATAGCTAACGAATGCCCTGCTTCCAGAGTAAAATTAATATCCTTTAGTATATAATCGGGTTCGTTGTAGGCAAACCCTACTTTATCAAAGGTTATTTTGCCTTCTATTCTTTTGTCACTTCCCGATGTCACCTTGAGTTGATTCTCGGGTTTTTCAGGCATCATATCTTCATTATCAAGTACTTTAAAAATGCGTTCGCTTGCAATAAGCCCCATTTGAATCACATTGAACTTATCGGCAATAAAACGAAGTGGTCGAAAAATCTGGTTGAGGAAAAGAATAAAGGCGGTGAGTTTACCCACCATGGAAGTATCCAACGGGTTGGCGACAGCTGTATCTGCTACCCACCACACAAGCAGGCCAATGCTTACGGCAAGAATAACCTCAACCACCGGAAAGAAAATGGAATAGGCAAAAATGGCTTTTACATTGGCATTGCGGTGCTGCCTGTTGATGCCCTGAAATTTTTTGTATTCCCGATCTTCGGCAGCGAAGGCCTGTACGAGTTGCATACCGGTCAGATGTTCCTGTACAAATGCATTCAGGCTCGCTACCGCATTGCGTACTTTGGTAAATGATTTTTTTACACTCTCCTTAAAATAATAGGTAGCTACAACTAGCAGCGGAAAGGGAATAAGGCAAATAAGTGTTAGCTGCCAATCTATCCAAAACATAGTGGCAAGTACAAAAACAATAGTGAGCATATCGGCAATGATGGGAATCAGGCCATCCGAAAAAATTTCGTTGACACTTTCAATGTCATTGACGGTACGGGTGGTAAGGGTGCCAATAGGCGTAATGTCAAACTGCCGTAAATTCAGCTTCAGAACTTTTTTATATACTGCAAGCCTCAGGTCTTTTATAACGTATTGTCCAAGCGAAGCAGTACTGAATGTAAACACAAAACGCATAACGGTTTCTATTATGAGTATACCGATTTGCAGCAAACTGATGAGGATAATAAACTCCACAACACTGCCGCCTGATAAGCCATCAAACCATTGGTTTAACCATTGCGGAATCCGCGAAGCATCACTACGTACTCCTTTATCGATTGTAAACTGGATAAAAAGTCCCCGAACCGGAGAAATAACTGCCAGCAAAATAGCAAGTGAGACTGCTACATAAAACTGCAATCCATAAGGTTTTACAAAGGCATAAACCCGTCGCACTAACGACAATTTCAAAGCAGTGTTCTGTTCAACCATAAATTATTCGAAATAAAATACTTTTCAAATTTTAAAACAACCTACAGAAAATTCCATGGGTTGCAGGTATTCAAACACCTGCCCTATCCCAAAGGTTCTTATATTTTTTCTTCCATAGCCTTGCGGTAAGCTTTTATAAAAATGGCTCCGAGGTTTTTATGGGGAAAAATATAGTCTTCAAAATCATTTTTACGACCGGCACCCACATTTTTACCTACATCTTCCATCATAGCAGGCCATACCACATCACGTCCTCGTTTTAGTTCATTAATCAGGTACATAAACACTTGTATATTGATGACACCATACCCCACTTGCTTACTGGCAATGATGTAGGCTTCCGGAGAAATCTTTAATACCTCAGCGAGATTGTGGTAGGCACCACAACTGCCCAATACCACCACCTTACTGCTTGGCAGCATTTTCTCGATGGTTTGGCCTAAGTAATAGCTGTGTCCGCGGTGTACTGTAATCGAGGGTTGGAAGCCATTTGTGGTCATCCATTCTATCAGGGCGTACTGCGCTTTGTCATCAAGATCCTGATCTTCGTCGAGCGCCCGGTTGGCAAAAAGCACAAAAGGTACATCGGTACCAATGCTGGTAAACTGCACCCATTGCGGGGTGCTGTTTATTTTCCATTGGTTGCGATTGCTCATCAGGTTCATCAATGTATTGAAAGACCCTTTGCCCCCGGCATCGCCATAAAAATACATTTGCATCACTACCCTGCCGTTATCGTCTTTCAGGTATTGGTTGGGTACCTGATAAACCGGTAAAATACCCAACGAGTCACTGATATTAATGGTAGCATTGGGGTCGTTACTTTCCATAATTAATTTTTCCAACCGATAAATAACCGATGCTTTACGGTTATCGGATGCCAATGCCTGATTTAAATTAAGATCTACCTGATCACGAATCAGCTTGCGAAGTGTGGTATCGGTAATGGTGGCATAAGCATTGGCTACATCCACGGCATCTTCTATATCGTCTTCGCCATTTCCTTTATCAAGATTGTTTACAAAATTTATCATCAGGTTATGAGCACTTTCTTTGCTCATTTTTCCCAAAAAATCATCGAGGGTATTGTAATTAGAAGACATGGTGATAAACTTCTTGTACCGGTCGTAGCCTACCCGGGCAAGAATGCTGTCTGCATTTTTTGTAGGCAGGGTTTCGAAAATACGTTTGAACACATACAAATAGCTGCTGGTATAAATCTCCACTTCATTCATTACGATGAGGTAATAAAGCTCTTCCGGGGTGAGTTTTTGAATAGATTTGAAACGTACATCGGCTCCATATTCATGTAAACCATTGATGGTGTTTACATAAATATCCATCGTTTTGCGCTTGAGCATTTCGGCGAGGTCTTTGGCTGAGGCAAGCACTTCACCCTGCTTTGCCCGACGGGCATATTCAATCTGAGTTTTTACCAGCAAAGAATAATATTTGGTAGAGTCGGCAATAGCATCGGTTATCACTGATTTGTCAAGGTAACCTTTGCTGATCATATCGAGGAAGGGTAAATATAATTGCCCCTTTGGATCCATGGAAAAATCAGCAAGCAGCCTTACAAAAGGATTCCTGTTTTCGAAAATTTTACGACTCAGGGGAGTACCTGATGCCTGTGCATAGCGGATCAGTTTATCCGGATTGCGCTTGGCAGCCTCCGCAATAACACTGTCGGCAAATGGGTAGGCAAGGTTTTCGCGTTTGGTCATTTCCTCAAGGATACGTTCCGGGAACTTGGCAAGGTATTTCAATAGCATATACTGCTTTGTTTCCCGGGCAAATGGATTATCTATAAAAACAAAGGAGTTGGTAAGCAACAGGGCACCGTCGTAAGGCAGTTGGGTGAGTGCCAAAGTGATGGATTGCCCTGCTTTATTCAAAAAAGCGGCCTGTTCAAACCCTTCTAGCAAACCGGGAAAATGCTCCCAACCGAGGTAACCGGATTTGGTTGGGTTGGTAAAACGCGGTATTTGTCTCCGAAAACTATTCAGCAATTCAGTCATTCCGCGAATCAGGCCGATTTTTTCCTGGCCGTTGATGCTGTCTGCCACCTCAATATTTACCTGCCATTGATTGATATAGTCCTGTGCGTAATAGGTAAGCTGCAGGTTAAGTTCCTCGTTTTTGAAAGGGGTCAACATTTTATCCTTCCTGCCATCAGCCGAAAGCAACGCCGTCTGAGCCTCATCGAGCCGTGAATGAAACAGGGCTCTTGAAATATCAGGTTTAAAATCAACAGGTTGTGCTGACAAAATCTGGAAAATAAATACGGGAACCACGCTGAGGAAAAAATGCTTCATGCTGTTTACTATTATTGCAAATGTAACCTCAAATTTACAGAGTATTCCCAGGTCTCACCCGTACCCAAATAGATTAACGGTATTATGACAAGGCTGTTAACAATTTGGTAACCCCTTGAAAAGACTAGTTTTCCCCTTTGCAGTGTTACTTTTGCGTAAATAAATTGTTAAATGGAGCCCAAAATAAAGATCTTATTTGCTGATGATGAGCCAGATATCCTCGACATCATTGGTTATAATCTTGAAAAGGAAGGCTATGAAGTCATTACGGCAAAAGATGGACAGCAGGCGCTTGATCTAAGCAAATTACACCGACCCGATTTGATCATTCTCGATATCATGATGCCTTATAAAACAGGTATTGAAGTATGTCATTTGCTGCGGCAGCTTCCCGATTTCAGAGAAACGCCGATTGTAATGCTGACGGCGCTGAATGATGAAACCTCCCATATAAAGGGACTCGATAGTGGTGCCGACGATTATATTTCTAAACCCATCAGTACCAAAATTCTGATGAGCCGCATCAACGCCTTGCTTAGGAGATTTCACAAGGACGGGGATTCCAAGATCATTAAAATATCAGATATGACCATTGACCCCAACCGGTTTATGGTGATATTGGGAGAGCAGGAAATCAACCTCGCTAAGAAAGAATTTGAATTATTATCGTTGCTCGCCTCCAAACCAGGCAGGGTTTTTTTACGCAACGAAATATTGAGTATGGTATGGGGCACCGAAGTAATTGTAGGGGATCGCACCATTGATGTCCATATTCGTAAGATCCGCCAAAAAATGGGGATTGATTGCATTAAAACCATAAAAGGCGTTGGGTACAAATTTGAGTGGTAACTCAATACCGGGTTATATTTTAAAGCCTTTTATTTCACACATCTGGTATGAGCCTATGCTTCTGTCTATAGCCCGCAGAAGCCTTTTCTTGTTTTCTCTTTCTGATTTTAAAGCCTGCTACCTCACCAAAATTCACTTTCACACCACCTCTTATGCCTACATTTACACTTCGTATTTCCCCATTCAGAAGGGCAGGCTATATGGTACAAACAAAAAATTTAACACCACAGCAGTTATCGCTTTTTACATCGCTTACCCTCACCATACCGGTAGCCCTCGGGGTTTTTATCCTACGGCAGGAGTGGTGGATTGTAATCATATGCAGTATTCTTTTTGCAGGGCTGAGCTATGCCTTGATATTAACTACGCTCCAAAGGTTTATTTATCGTAAAATAAAACTGATCTACAAATTTATTTATCAGACAAAAGCAAGCCGCCGCGAGGAGACGTATTATAAATACATTTTACCCCAAAAAAGTATTGATGAAGTACGCGAGGATGTAGAAAAGTGGGCAGAACAAAGACAAGGGGAAATTGAAGTGCTAAAGGCCAATGAAGCCTTCCGGAAAGAATTTTTACAGAACCTTGCCCACGAATTGAAAACACCGGTTTTTGCTATTCAAGGATATATCGATACCCTGCTCGATGGGGCCTCTTCCAACCCGGAGGTTTTACAAAGATTCCTTGGGAAAGCAGACCGCAATGTGGACCGGCTTGTAAGTCTGCTTACAGATCTTGATGAAATAAGCAAGCTCGAAAGCGGGCAGTTGCCATTGTACAAGGAGAATTTTGTGATACAGGATCTAGTAAAGGATGTCTTTGAAATATTAAGCATTAAAAGTTCCCGGAAAAACATTCGTTATTCGCTTAAAAAAGGAACCGAAACACCGGAAACGGTTTTTGCCGATAAGGAAAAGATAAAACAGGTAATCATCAACCTCGTTGACAATGCCATTAAATACGGTCACGAACAAGGGCAAATTATTGCCAGTGTGTACAATATGGATGGCAAAAGGCTACTGGTAGAAATAAGCGATGATGGTATTGGCATCAGCGAGGAACATTTAGGCCGGGTTTTCGAACGGTTTTATCGCACCGATCTTGCCCGTAGCCGGAAGGTGGGTGGAAGCGGGCTTGGTTTGGCCATTTGTAAACATATAGTAGAAGCACATGGACAAACCATACATGTACGTAGTAAACCCGATGTAGGCACCACAATAGGGTTTACACTCGAAAGTAAAAGAGATTAAACCCTTCCATTTATTAGCGCATCCATTTGCTGTTTGGATGCTTTTGCTGATAACGGTTTAGCCAGCCTGCCACCAACAAACCACTTAGGGTGCCAATAATGGCACCTGCCCATACATCTTCTGGAAAATGCTGTGACAAATACATGCGGCTATAGCCTACACCACAAACCCCCACCATAAGCAACCAACTATACCAACGGTAGGGCAACACAAGTAACATAAAAATAGCCAAGGCAAATGCCGAAGCCGTATGACCCGATGGGAAACTGCCATGCAAATGCACATCCACACCAGGCACTTCATATACTTTTTGACCAATAGCTTCAAAAACGGCTTTAGGTCTTGGTCGGTTGAATATTTTTTTAACAAGCTGCGCAAACAAACCCGATAGTAAATACCCCACTATCACACCTGTTGCCCACTGATACTTTTTCAAAAAAATAAAGACAATGGCAAGCCCTATGATGAACAGGCCATCACCAAGAAAAGTAACTCCCCGGAAAAAGATATTTCCTGCCGATGAATGCCAGCGCGTAAGCATCCGAAAAGCAGTAAGCTGATCCGTTTGGAGGATAAAAAGCCCAAAAGCAGAGAATAAAAGAAACAGGATTATAAAAATCGCTCTTCGAGATACCATTTCAACTCCTATCTTTTCCATGCCACAAAGATGAAGCAATTTAAGAAAAGGAGGACATACGATCGTATAACAAACCGGAACAGGCTTCATGTAAAAAGAACACCCCGGTAGAAACCGGGGTGGTGCTGAGAAAATCTACTCTACGTATTGCTATGAATCTTTATTTAAAAGATAAAAGTATTACCCAAATGTCAAGCTATTGTAACCTAAACGTAAACAAATTATTAATTGTTAACATTCTTACATAACTGACCCTTCGGGCTTCTTTGCCATTGTTTTGAGACTATCAAGCACTTGCAAAGTACCTGGGTCCATATCCATATAAAAAAACCATCCGTCTGCTATAAAATAAAGATGGCTGCAGCTATCTCCCCTATTGCTAAAGTAGACGGTTTGCATAGGATTGCCTTCGGCAAATAAATAAAACTTCCCTTCGCTCCGGCATTTACGGATATATTCAATTCGTACAAAATGTTTGTTCACTGAATTTTTCAGTGCTTTTATCAAGCTGTTGCTATTGCTTGAAATAGATTTGTAAAAACGGGTATAGCGCTTGGGGTCTCCATCAGGATTATCATAAAAAATAACTTCAGCACTATCGGCTTTTTGCATCCTTGGTTGATGTTCAAGCCCTGTAAGGTGTTTGATAGATTGATAATAAGCTTCATTGGCATCAACCGTGGCTGTATTGGATTCGTTGTTTACGCAAGAGGTAATAGCTGCAAGAGCCAAAAAAATACAAACAGAGATATACTTCATTTAGTGCTTCTTTATTTATAAAAAAATCGACCGCTTGTAAAATAACAAGCGGTCGGTTTAATATTTTACTGACTGATTAATTAATAAACATTAGTCTTAGGTGTAAAGCTAGTCCACGTGGCAGTCCAATTAGTGGTACCAAAGGCACCGCGGTAAGTTGTTTGCGTAAAAAAAGAATTTAATCCAGAAAAATTAGCACCGGTCAAGGCAGGACTTCCTGCATTGGGGAGGAAACCAGGTGCGGTAAGGTTAAAAGGACTTGCCAAACCAATTCCGGCTGGAGCGTCATACTTTACATTACCATCTGCAAGCGCCTTCACTTCTACCTCTGCAGAGGTCATAATAGGATTAGTAGCAGCCCGGAAAGGAGCAGTAATTGCATTGACCAGGTTATTACGGAAAATAGAGCGACCATCTTTGTAAAACTGCACAGTGCTATCGCTTTCAATAGAAAAACCGGCTCTGTTATATCCCATCAAAATGGAATTTCTAACTTCAAATTGAGTAGACCTTCTCCACCTCATGTTGAAGTTATGATTAGCCAATACTGTACCGTTTGATGCATTTTGGTTGTTGGGCCCAATCCAGGTAAAGTTAGAAAGCACCGGACGGGTATATGGTTGAGCTGTAGTACCAGTTCCGTCATTATCACACTCAACGCCATTACCTGCATCACCTGGATCTACAAAATCAGGATCGCGAAGAGCTATACCAAACTGAATACTACCAGTAAAACCAAAATCGAAGTCAAAATCATCGTCTGCGGTAGCATAAGCAATGATATTTTTAGCATTTACTGTTCCACCAAAAAATTCGAAGCTGTCATCATTTCCATATGAAGTCTGCACATTTTCGATAATAGTACCGTTACCTACACCACCAAGCGTCATGGAATTGATCTCCGAATTAGGGTCAGCGGCAATACCTGCGAACTCAACTCTTACAAATCTGAGCGCACCACTATTGTCATTGGCAATGCTTCCGCCATAAGTACGTGAAATACCCCCTTCAATTACAGGAGCTGTAGAACGATTGGTAGGTGCACTGCCCAGCAATACAATACCGCCCCAGTCTCCCGGCCGACGACTTGCAGGTGGGCGGCCTGTAGTGAAAACAATAGGTTCTGCCTGTGTACCTTCTGCAAACAACTTGGCACCGCGCTCAATTATAAGTGCTCCTTTTAATACAGAGTCACTAACAACTACAGTTCCGGGGGCAAACGTTAAGGTGGCACCATTAGACACATATACATAACCGCGTAAAGTGTATTTACCCTTTGGAAGGGTGACCGATGACTCCAGAGTGCCTGTTATCACTTTGGTTCTAATAATTTCGTCCTGCTCACTGCCACCACCGGTATCTCCACCTGTACTTGAATTATCAATTTCAACCTTGATACAGGATGTAAAGGCGATAGTAATGGCTGCAAGAATGATTGTCAGCTTTTTCATATTTCTTGTTTGTAATTTACGTTTGAATTAAAATGAGGCTTATTGATTTTATAAATTGATATCGTAATTGAATCCAATGGATATAGTAGTACCAGGCTTATAGCGGGTAAAAATCCTGTCCCTTGATTCGTCATAAGCTCTTTCAGATTTTGAATTTGGTTTCTCATACAAAAGGATGTCCATATTCAATAAATCACTTAGGGTAAGCCTAACCTCTCCTCTATTTTTCATTACTTTTTTGGCAATCTGCAAGTCGAGCAGGTGGCGGGGCTTTTCATAAATATCACCAAATACACCCTCCGCACCTACAAAAGATAAACGAGGCCCGATGTGGTTGTAGAGAATAGAGGCATTCAAGCCATTTTGGCCATCATACTGGAACCCGGCATTAATCAGATAAGGACTTTGGCCCTGTAAAGGGCGGTTGAGCGTAGTTTCTTTTTCACCAGATGGTGATTGGCTGATTAAAGTTACTTCTGAGAAAATCAACGAAACGTTACCATTGAAATATAAATTTTCAAGGAAACTGCTTTCCGTATTCAGGAAGCTGAGTTTTTTACGAAATTCAAGTTCTGCACCATACAAAATAGCTGATTCTGCATTCTGAAATTCGTATTGACGACGGGTAGCGGCACTACCGCTATTCAGGCGCAACTCAATGGGATCCTTAAAGCTTTTTACAAAAGCACCTGCCGACAAAACCTCTCCTGCATTAGGATAAATTTCGTAGCGTACATCTCCATTCCATGTGCTGCTTCTTTTAAGTGCCGAATTACCCTGTGTAGAAGCAATTTCTTCAAAATCGAAGAAAGCAAAAGGCGCTACCTCACGGAACTCAGGACGTGCAACAGTTTTGCTTCCTGCAAACCTCAGGTTGGTACTCGACTTGGGAGAATAAGTAAGGTTGAAAGAAGGTAAGAAATCAAATTTATCAGAATCAACAGCTAATTCCTTGCTGGCACTTGTTTCAAGCAACTGCTCAAAATACTCCCCTCTTGCTCCCCAAACGAGCCTCCATTTTTCACTAAACCTATTGTCAAACATCATGAAAACATTCGATAAGGCCGAAGCACCGAAGTAACGGTCGGTTTGGTTTTGCAAAGCGGTATTGTATAAAAATCCGTTGCCACCAAAGTTTTCCTTTTTAAAAATATTTTCAGGAGATAATGTAAACAGATTGAGATTACGGGGTTCATCCACGTTGATGATGGTTGCCCGGAATTCGCGGATTCTTGCCAGGCTTCCGCCACCGAATGTGAATTGTTGCCTGTTGGCAAACATTTCAAAAGGTATTTCCAATTTGGCGGTATAGCCAAATCCCTGATCGTTCAGGTCGCTCCAAAAGCGGTTGGTATTATTTCCCCGGTTATTTAGCGAAAATTGATCGGTAGAAGCCGGTGGACGGGCAAAGGTCTGAACCCGCAAATCTGGTTGTTGCTTCATATTAAGTGAGTAATTGATATTACCACTCAATTTCCAACGATTTTTAAGTTGATGGGATAATTCTACCTGCGAAGAGTATAAAGTTCTTTGATTCAGGAAGGAAGAACGCAACTGCACCGTTTGCAGGTTATCGTTGTTCAAACCATTACGCTCATAATAATTGTCTTCAAAAAGCTGGTTGAAGAGGTTCTTGAAAGCAATTTTAGTTTTCTTACGGCTATAGGCAAGATTCAGTACTGCTCCACCTGTAGTGGAATATCTATTTTGTGCATCTACATAATCAAAAATAACATCTCCGCCTTCCTCAAAAATTTGACGGTCTACGTCAGGGAAAATAAGTTTGGAATTACGATAAGTGATTCCGAAAACAGATCCGAAAGAACCCCCTTTTTTATCTTTTACGACATTGCTCCAGGTAACATTGTATTGCTGAATGGGTCCTGCCTTAGAGGTTTCCCTTTCAAAAACCTCATCATTAAAGTCCTTGCTGATGGCTACCTGTTCTTCCAAAGTTAGCCGATTGTATGCCCTGAAACGCAGAGGGTAGCTTTCAGGTAAGTCTCTTTGACCATCGTCAAAACCGAGCCAATCGGTTGAGCCACGGGGATTGCTTAAAAAGTCTTTACCAAATGACTGTGTATTGAAACCAAGGCTGACCCCAAAAGAAAGTATATTTGAAGTGGGAATATCTTTGGTAGTAATTTGAATAAGACCTCCGGCAAATTCGCCTGTGAGGTCAGGTGTTGCGGTTTTATTGATAATAATATTGTCAACCAACTGCGAAGGAATGATATCGAAAGAGAAAGCCTTTTTATCTGGCTCGGTGCTTGGTAACAGCGCACCATTGATATAGGCACTGTTGTAACGGTCGCTCAAACCACGTACAATTACAAATTTATTGTCCTTAATAGAGGCTCCACTTACCCTCTTTAATACCTCTCCAGTGTTTTTATCAGGTGTACGACGAATAAAATCAGAGGCCAAACCACTTGACAGCGAAGTATTATTTTTTTGGAATGACAACAGCGCATTGGTACTTTCCTTACGACGGCTACTGCGCACTACCACGCCCTCCAATTCGTTTTTTGCAAAAGCTAAAACGACATTAACAATGTTATCAAGCCCTTCTCCTACTATAATTTCGTCCACAATTTTAGGCTGATAACCCACAGCAGTAAAAGTCATTACATACTTGCCGGGGGCGAGGGTTAGGGTAAAATAACCATCTGCATTGGCTGATAACTTAGGACCACCTTCAACTACAACAGAAGTTCCGGCAATTGGCTGGTTGCTCTCATTTACAATCTTACCGCTAACCGTTATGGTGGATTGAGCCCATAAACTATGGGAAACTAATAAGGAAAGGAAAATATAAAAGGCACTTATTATCAATGTTCTCACAGCAGGTAATGTTTATTTACAGTGCAAAGGTGCTGGGCTTATGTTAAGGCTTCATTAAGCCATCATTAAGGAATTATGAACAAGCGAAACGGCTGAGTATCTAAAAATAAATGACGTAGGCATTATTAAGTAATTGTTAAGCGAATGTTACCAGTGCTGTCGTGGTTACCTTTGCAATCTATAATTTTTACATATATGGCTGGCCTCAATACTATTCTTTCGATTTTCACCCCCAAAAACAAGATTTTCTATGATTTTTTTGAACAGATGGTCGATAAATTACAGGAAATGTCGGGTACGTTTGTAAAAATGGTTCACCTGAAAGATGCTAAAGACCGGGAAAAGTTGGTAAAAGAGTTAGAAAACCTGGAACATTCCTGCGACGATACCACCCATATTATCTTTACGGAGCTAGGCCGTAATTTCATTACTCCTTTTGACAGGGAAGACATCCACTACCTTGCTTCTTCATTGGATGATATTGCCGATTATATTTATTCTAGTGCGAAAAAGATCAATTTTTACCGATTAGATCCCAATGAGGAAGGGGTCCACAAGCTTGCCCAATTGATTCAGGAAGGAACCGTGGCTATTTCAGAAGCTGTTTACGAACTCCGCAACCTGAGGGATGTGAGGAAGATCACAACAGCTTTAATTAAAGTGAATGCTATAGAAAATGAAGCGGATGACTTGTTTGATTTTAGCATTGACCGTTTGTTTGAAATAGAAACAGACATAAAAATGTTGATCAAAAGACGTGAACTGTACCAATCTATGGAGATTGCTACAGATAAAATAGAGGATGCTGGTAACGTAATTGAGTCAATTATTATCAAATATGCGTAAACAAGGCTGTTCATTGATTCCTCCCACTTACACCTAATTATCTTCCATCCAATGTTTACGTTACTGGTTATTATAATTGTACTGGCACTCATTTTCGATTATATCAATGGATTTCATGATGCCGCCAATTCCATAGCAACCATAGTAAGTACAAAAGTTCTCACCCCCTTTCAGGCGGTAGTATGGGCTGCTTTTTTCAATTTTGCTGCCTATTTCATTTCCAAATATCTGATAGGTGAGTTCAAAATTGGTAATACAATTTCCAAAACGGTTACTGAAGAATTTATTACCCTGCATGTAATTTTTGCCGGGCTCATTGCTGCCATCATCTGGAACCTGCTGACCTGGTGGTTTGGTATCCCCTCAAGCAGCAGCCATACCCTGATCGGAGGATTTATGGGGGCTGCCATTGCCAATGTCGGCGGATTTAGCGCCAATGGCCTCGATGTAATCAATTATGCCAAGGTGGTTCCTACCTTCCTGTTTATTTTTCTGGCTCCGTTGATTGGTATGATCATTGCCTTTTTAATTACGCTGTTTATTCTTTGGACCTGGCGAAATGTCAATCCTAGAAAGGCAGATTACTGGTTCCGAAAATTACAGTTGGTTTCAAGTGCCTTATTCAGCCTGGGTCATGGGGGCAATGATGCTCAAAAAGTAATGGGTATTATAGGGGCTGCTATCATTTATTACGAACTTCAAATTGGTGACCCGGTTTATCTGGCCTTACCTCCTGCCGACCGGTTTGCGCATTTTGTAGTGGATTACTGGTGGGTGCCATTTGCCAGTTTTTTAGCCATTGCGCTGGGTACTTTAAGCGGTGGCTGGAAGATTATAAAAACCATGGGTACCCGTATTACCAAAGTAACCCCATTGGAAGGTGTAAGTGCCGAAACAGCCGGAGCGCTTACCTTATATCTTACAGAACACCTTGGTATCCCGGTTTCTACCACCCATACCATTACCGGTGCCATTATTGGGGTGGGTGCTACCAAAAGACTCAGTGCGGTGCGTTGGGGTGTTACCATCAGCCTGCTTTGGGCATGGATACTCACCATTCCTGTAAGTGCAATACTGGCAGCTCTTGTATTTTACCTTATCCGGTTTATTTTTTAAATTTTCTTATCGGCAAAAGGCTTCGGTTTCGTCTGCATCCCTATTTTACACCGCATAGAGAACTCTCTTTTTTTTAAAAAAGGGATGATTATTTGGATGCTATCCACTAAAGTACCTGTAAAAAAGCACTTTTAAAAAATTATGGATTAGGGGGTCGATTCCTCACAATCCTTACCTTTGCCATCATGGCAAAAATTCTGGTAACCGGAGGATGTGGCTACATTGGCGCACATACACTCGTCGATCTGATTGAAAACGGATATGAAGTTATTTCCATAGACGATAATAGCAGAAGCAACGCTTATCTCATATCCGGGATAGAGAAAATAACTGGTGTAAAAGTGAAAAATTACAAAGTGGACCTTTGCCACTTTGATGATACGTTAGCTGTTTTCCAGGAAAACCCGGATATAACGGGGATTATACACTTTGCCGCCTATAAAGCAGTAGGTGAATCTGTTGGCAACCCACTGTTGTATTTTGAAAATAACATTGCCTCTTTGGTAAACCTTCTGAAGTGTACTGCAGAATTCAAGGTTCCTTATTTTGTTTTCTCCTCAAGCTGCACCGTTTATGGCAACCCTGATGTTATTCCTGTAACCGAGACCTCGCCTACCAAACCAGCAGAAAGTCCTTACGGCCTTACTAAGCAAATGGGGGAGGACATCATCCGGCACAGCAGTGTAATCATGGATACACAGTTTATTTTGCTACGTTATTTCAATCCGGTGGGTGCGCATCCTTCTGCATTGATTGGTGAACTGCCTTTAGGTAAACCAGCCAATCTAGTACCAGCCATTACCCAAAGTGCTATCGGTAAGATACCTCCCCTAACCATTTTTGGAACAGATTATGATACCCGTGATGGGAGTAATATCCGGGACTATATCCATGTTTGCGATATTGCACATGCCCATACGCTCGGTATTCAATTGATGGAAAATGAGCAGATTTCAGATAAAATCAGTGTTTTCAACCTTGGTACAGGCAATGGGGTAACCGTACTGGAGGCTATTGGTGCCTTTGAAAAAGCAAACGATTTAAAACTGGAATACAAAACCGGCCCAAGAAGACCCGGTGATGTAGTAGCTATTTATGCCAACAACGAAAAAGCGGTGCAAGAACTGGGATGGGAAATAAAATATGACCTGCTGGCCATGATGAAAACTGCCTGGGACTGGGAACTGAAAATCAAAGCGGATGAGGCCTTGCACAAAAGGCAGGATCCATTGCTGAACTAATTTGACATTTTTTAAATAAACATACTTACCAACCACATTTTTACAACGATGGACATCAACGATATACAACTGCTGAATGAAAAAGAAACCCGGGCCGGATTTGGAGAAGGCATTTACGAACTTGCACAAGCCAATCCCGATGTGCTGGTTTTAACAGCAGACCTGGCAGGATCTTTTAAACTCGGTCCTTTTATGAAGGACTATGCCGATCGTTTTATACAATGTGGCATTAGCGAAGCCAATATGATGGGTGTTGCCGCAGGGCTTACCATTGGGGGCAAAATACCTTTTACTACCACTTTTGCAAACTTCAGTACGGGTCGTGTGTATGATCAGATCCGTCAAAGCATAGCCTATAGCCGAAAGAATGTAAAAATTTGTGCCAGCCATGCCGGATTAACGCTGGGTGAAGATGGTGCCACGCATCAGATTCTCGAAGACCTCGGATTGATGAAAATGCTTCCCGGCATGACGGTAATCAATCCCTGCGATTTTAATCAGACCAAAGCCGCTACCATTGCCATAGCCGATTACCAAGGCCCGGTTTACCTGCGTTTTGGCCGACCCAAATGGGCCAACTTCACCGATGAAAAAGGTGCTGATTTTGTAATTGGAAAAGCACAGATCCTTGCTAAAGGAACCGATGTAAGCTTATTTGCCTGTGGCCATTTAGTTTGGAAAACTGTGGAAGCAGCAAAAATACTTGCCGAACAAGGCATTAGCGCCGAAGTAATCAATATCCATACTTTAAAACCTTTGGATACTGAAGCCATTGTAGCAAGCCTTCGCAAAACAGGCTGTGCCGTAAGTGCCGAAGAACATAATGTAATTGGCGGACTCGGGGACAGCATTGCACAAACAGCGGCCCGTTTCCAACCGGTACCACAGGAATTTATTGGAACCAAAGATACTTTTGGCGAAAGTGGCCAACCAGCAGAATTGCTTAAGAAATATGGTTTGGACACGCCACAAATTGTGGAAGCTGCTAAAAAAGTGATTGCCAGAAAAGGATAAATTAATTTTATTGCTTATAATTTTTTGGCATAAATGAATAAGCAATCTGATAAGGTTGTTGGTTAAACTTTGGTGCCATTTTACCTAGTCCTAAATTTTCGCCTTGTGGGGTGGGTTCGCAAAGGGTATAAATATTTCCATTATATTCTACGGTTCTTCCTACAGGTTTATCGAGTAATACTGCTATAGTGATATGCTCCGGATAAAGCAAGGCTACCATAGGAAGATTGTAAATCTCCTTAACCAGATAAAAAAATAAAGCTGCCCGGTCATCACAATCACTTGCATCAGATAATAATGTTAGTTCGGGACACATTCGTTTTTCTTTACCAAAATGGGCCTGATCGTCTTCATATAAAAATGCATTACGGGTAAACTTCATCAGGTATTCCACCCCTTTGTTCAGTTTCATTCCAGCGGTATTTTTTTTGAGCAGCGGTACTAAGCTCTGGTAGGTTTGCCGACTGAGCGGAATATTAAAATAATCTTCAAAAGTAACTGTCGGATAATTGGCAAAAAGTGCTCCTAGCTGTGCATTTACTTTTAGGGTAAAATGATATTCGCGGTTTCGGAATGGAAATTTCACCTGCTTTTCACTATAACTGTCATTGTCAAAATCAGGTAAATGTGTGACCCTGTAAGAAAAGGGTTGAATCGCTTCTGGTTCAGATAATTTTACATATCTGACAGTATCACTAAAGGGACGTTGCCCCCGGATATAATCATGGATATTAAGACAAACATATTGCTTACCCTCTTTGGTGTATAGCGGAATATCCGTTACATCTTCTGTACTGTATACATAAAATAACAACTGGTCATTGTAAATATTCAGCGTAGCATCAAAACCCGACTTTACCATTAAGAACCACTTGTAGAGCGTGTACCGGTAATAATTATCGCTTTTTGGCGAAAGATTTTGAGCCACTTTACGAATCAATTGATAGTAAAGCCAATCATTCAGTTGATTTTCTGCCCGAAATTGTTGAAGTGCATCTACCAATGGTTGGTAGTTTGCCACGTTGAGTTTATTATGAAAAGCCTTTAGAGCAGCAGGGTCTAATTCCTCATCGAAAGAAACATTCATACAAAGAGAGATAGGGGCTGAAAAGGAAACTCCATATATAGAAAACTCCATTTTGCTCATATTTTCCTGCGCATTAACAGGCAAACCGACCAATCCAAAAAGGAAAATGAATACTATGTTTAAAAATTTCTTCAAAAAAATTCACGATTAATTTACAATAAATTCATAATAAGTTAACATTCAAAGTTAGGAAATTTACAGTAAACAATTGTTGTCTATTTAATTTCACCCTTTACCTCCCTTTCTTTCTGCCTTATTAAACTTGTGAACCTTCGGAAAGTCAAAATTGCGTGCTTACCTTCGGGTTTCTAAAAAACATAACCAATACATGTCGCATCCTGAAGATGGAGAAATACTGGAACAGTTCCGAACAGAACAAGGACGGGAAAAAGCCTATACGGCGCTCATAAAAAAATACCAGGAGCGCATATATTGGCATATCCGGCGGATGGTGGTTGAACATGAAGATGCCAATGATGTGATGCAGAATGTGTTCATCAAAGTTTGGAAGGGGCTTGATAATTTCAAGGAAAACAGCCAGCTGTACACCTGGCTATACCGGATTGCTACCAATGAAAGCATCAGCTACCTTGAGCAACAAAAAAGAAAAAGGGCCGACTATAGTATGAGCGATATGGATGGCTATCTGGAAAATAAAATAAAGGCTGATCAGTATTTTGATGCGGAAAAAATAGAATGGAAATTACAATTGGCCATACAGCAACTTCCTGAAAAACAGCGTATTGTGTTCAACCTGAGGTATTTTGATGAGATGCCTTACGAAGAAATGAGCCGGGTATTGGAAACAAGCGAAGGCGGGTTGAAAGCAAGTTATCATCATGCTGCAAAAAAAATCGAAGATATTTTGACAAAAAATGCAGGCAATTATTAAACCATTAAAAAGATAACGGGTCTAAAAACAGAAGTTTATAAAACATGAAACATGCCCCACATATATTGGAGGAACTAAAACAAGCAGCACCGCTATTACAGGATCTTCCGGTTTTGTTGCCTTTTACTGTACCTGAAGGTTATTTTGAAGGATTTCCTGCATATATGTTAATGCAAGCAAAAAGCACCCCATCACAAACGACCTTTTCGGTTCCAGAAGGATATTTCGACAATTTTGCAAGTAAAATGCTGAGCATGGCAAAAGCTTCCGAAAATGAAGCAGGCCTTACATCCACCCCCCTGCTCGATCCCATTCACCGCAAAATGCCGTATTCGGTACCATCAGAATATTTTGAAAATTTTCAGGCATCTTTACCTGATCAAACTCAGCAAATACCTGTTAAGGGAATTTTTTCTATTCGCCGGAATTTAGTTCGTTTTTCAGCAGCTGCAGCAGTACTGGCAATGGTACTTACCGGTTTTTGGATGTTCAACCAAACTCCTCCATCAGATGGATCTATGGTTGCAGTTACTCCTATAGCAACGCAACTAGATAGTATTGATTCTGAAACGCTGAGTGGCTATCTCGACAATACGGCAAAGGTGGAAGAATTTGCTTATTTCCTCGTGCAGCCGGTAGATGATTTGGAAGGCTCGCTGGAACAGTTACCCACTACTGATCTGGTGACATTTTTAGAAAACAGTCCGGCCATGGAGCCAGGTACTTAAGAATAGTTATTGACTTTATCTATTTAAATACACACATGAACAAATATTTACTTTTACTTCTTACTTCTTTTTTGCTGATAAACTTTACCTACGCGCAACCCAACCAAAGAGATGAAAAGATTGAAGCATTGCGGGTAGCTTTTATCTCCCGGCAATTGCAATTGAGTTCAGAAGAGGCAAAGGGTTTCTGGCCGGTGCACGATGCTTATCAAAAAGACATCCAAAAACTCATGATTGAACATCGCAACAAAAAAGGCGATGAAATAGAGCTGGAAGAAAAATTACTGGAAGTTCGCAAACGCTACAAGTCTGAATTCCTCAAATCCATCTCCGAAGAAAAATTTAATAAATTCCTAAGAGTAGAACGTGATTTCCGCGAGATAATCCGGAAAGAGCTTGAAAAACGCCGGGGTAATATGCCAGGACGCAGACAAGGCATGCTACCTAACGGTTGATAATACAATCACAGGAACAAATACCAGTTTCGATTTTCGGAGAAATAAGTAATTATTTAAGAGCTGCTACCTTGGATTATTGAACCCACACAGGCTGGGTTTGGGAAACCTCCTGATTTAAAATCCTGAGAAATACCAACGATTGTGAACCTAAAAATCCGGGAAAATAAACTTGATGAATACCGGGCGAATAAAAGGATGGAGCAAGCGACCCAATTCGTTTTCCATCGGTAGATAACATCTCAAATCCCACACGCGACACATCTGTGCCCTGAAGAGTAAAAACAAGTTTGCCTTGTCTGTTAGCCGAAATATTATTGATTTTTTGAAGTCCCTTGGCATTGGTTTGCAAAACCTGAGAATATTGCTCCGAACCGGATGCGTCCAGCCATTTCAATCTGTAAAAATCAGTTCCACGAGATGATTGAACACGCTGGTTTCCCGACTTAGAAGCCGGGGTTTGATAGATGGTTTTGAAGCTGATGGCATCTCCGCTTTGTTGTAGCTCCAACTCAAAAATCCTGCGATCAAATTCCCAGGACAATAAATCATCATTGTTTTTAGAAGTAACACTGAAAGCCTTCAGCTCGAAGGATAGAATAGTTTCAGTAATAAAACTGCGGATATCAAAAGCTTTCAATTGTGAGGGGATATTTAACCCACTTTGGTTCACCGCTTCGTTGCTGATGTAGCCGTATCGGTTGTTACGGAACGCAATGCCCTCCGCTTGTCCCATGGTCAAAACATTGGGCAGATTCAAGGTTCTTTTGTTGCCACTAAAATAATGGGTAGCAGGATAGTCACTCAGGATGGTAATAAAATGGTTACCAAAGTTCCCTGCAAATGGGTTGGGCACTACATACCCAAGCAATACAATAATGTTTTCACCGGGCATTTTATCAGCCCCCGTCACCAGATAATTGGTAGGAAAAGTATCCACAGGCATGGCAACCCTGTTTCCTGCAGTAATCGGGCTTATTTCATAATGCACTGTATTTTGCTCCCCAAAATTTTTAGTAAACAGGTGGATTTTACCTGCATCTACAATCATAGCCTCGCAATCAAAACGGGTAGTTTGCGGTGCAACCGTAACCGGCGGTTGAGGCTGATCAGACCAGGTAAATTGGATGACTTCTATGTCAGCAGCCGGAATAGTTGCCATAGGGTTGGACAGCCGGTCGGGGATGGAGGAAAAAGGAAACTTATAAATACGCAGATTGGTACGGCCACCATTTATATTATTCCCAAAGTCTCCAACATATACATGGATACCATCATATGAAATGTCTTCCCAATCAGTATTGGTAGCACCCCCAAGGGTTACGGACTGCAGAATGGCGTTGGTAATGGTATCTATACAATATAAAACAGGCTCACCACCACTATCGTTGAAGGTCCATAAAAAACCTTCTATAAATTGTAACCCACTCGTTTCAATCAAAGCACCGTTTAATGGATTTACCTTTAATACAGGAATATAATTGGTAGGATTGTAGGTACAACTTCCGTTGTTGGTAATGGCTGCGGTATTGTAATTATTAGCCAAAGGATCTGTACAACCGGATTGGGCATCAATACTCGGCAGAAAGGCCATAAAAACTAAAACAAATACAAAAATAAATCTATGTATAGTAGTTCGCATTACCCAAGATAGTATTTCCATTTAAAAAGCCAAACAAAATTTAGAAAAGGAAAGGCCAAAAGAAGGGAAAAACTCCTCCCCGTTGAAAAATTGCGATACGATTTCATGAGTATGTTGGGAGAAACAAATCATTCAGAGAAAAAGAATATTACCTGAAAATCTGCTTAATCCGATCCTATTGAAATCTCTAAAACCCGAGAGCTTTACAAAGCTTATCTATCAAAACGATTTTTATGCCAAAAGTTTCCTAAAAGCCCTTTAAAAGGCAAAGTATATATGTCTGTTCAATCAAGTGGCCAAAACCTTTGAGGATTATATTTTTATACTTTTTGATTATAATTATGATAAAAGCACAATCTATACAGGATCAACCCAATATTATTTTATCCTTTGCGACGATTGCAATGATTACGAAGGGGTGCTTTTGTTGGCCACCCTAACTTTTCATTAAAAATTATATTGTTCAAAAAAACTATCCCTCCAATAATTAGGACTTATTTCAATTCAACCTCCTGAACCCCCTTGTTCTGATTACCACGAATGACTGAAAATGCAGCAATCATTTGCTTTAATTTCTTGGGGTTTTCTTTGGCAAGATTCTTGTTTTGGTCAGGATCTTGTTTTAAATTATACAACTGATAATCAGGGGCATTCCCCACCTCAATATTTACCTCTTTCAGTACTGCTGGCCCTTTGTAAGGGGGTATCATGGCCCAGTCACCCTCCCTATAAGCGGTGCGGGATGTTGCTTCGAGTACCAGGCTTTTTCTGCCTGATTTTTGTTTACCTAAAAAGCTTTTTAAGTATTCCTTGCTATCAGGTACCCTTATTTCGCTACCTACCAAAGCCGCCAAAGAGGAAAGCAAATCCATCTGGCACAGCATAGCATCAGAAGAGCCTGGTTTGATGGTACCTTTCCAATAAGTAAAAAATGGCACTTTGGTTCCCGCTTCAAAAAGGCTGTATTTCCCACCTTTCAAATGCCCCGTCGGTTTGTGGGCACCTATTTTTTCTACGGCATCATCATAATAACCGTCGTTGAGTACAGGCCCGTTATCACTTGAAAAAACAATCAGTGTATTCTCCAGCAGTCCTTCTTCTTCAAGTGTTTTTACAAACTCTCCAATGCACCAATCGGCCTGCATAATGACATCTCCACGGGGTCCCAATCCTGATTTACCAGCAAACCTTGGATGCGGGGTACGCGGCACATGGGGTTGTTCCATAGCATAATACAAAAAGAAAGATTCGTTTTTATGAGCCCGCACATAGGCCTTCGATTTTTCAAGGAAATGATCTGCCATATCTTCATCGATCCATTTAGCTTGCTCACCGCCTTTCATAAAACCAATACGCGGAATGCCATTTACGATGCTGTTATTGTGCCCATGGTGCCATTTCAATTTCAATAGCTCGGGATTAGCCAACCCGGTAGGTTCTCCGGGGAAATTTTTGCCGTAATCCACTTCAATCGGATCCTTGGGATCGAGCCCAACCACTTGGCCATTTTCAATATAAACCGTAGGCACTCTATCCTGCGTAGCTGCCATTATATGTGCATAGTCAAACCCCACTTCATTGGGTCCTGGACTCACCTTATCATTCCAATTCACCTCCCCGGTACCCAACCCTAAATGCCATTTACCTACAATACCAGTATAATATCCGGCTGCTTTCAGCATTTTTGGAAGCGTCATTTGTTCGGTACCAATAATCAACGGTGCTGTACCGGGCAATATTTTAGCATCCTCGTTGCGCCATGGATAAGTCCCAGTGAGCAAGGCATAGCGGCTTGGCGTACAGGTAGAGGAACTGGCATATCCATTTCGCAAAATAAGACCACTATTGGCCAGTTTGTCTATACTCGGAGTTGGGAGGGTGATTGATCCATTATAACCAACATCGCCATAACCCAGATCATCGAGATAAATAATGATAATGTTGGGCTTCGAAGTTTTTACGCCCTGCTTGGCTTGTGCCTGCAACAATCCAAGCAATACTGTCAGCATAACCGTTGTTAAAATACTACGCTTCATAGGTTTCCAATCTTTTTTTATACTCGCTTAACCTGCCTCGGACTTTTTCTTTACTCTGCTGAAAAATAAAATTTTCCTTTTACTTTTCAGCAGTTGTAATCCAACGAATGTCAAGAAAAAATACGCTTCCAGAGACGACCTTTTTTTGCTAGCGGACTGAATAAGAGTTTTATCCTGTAGTGCGGATTAAACCACAGAGATGATAAACCACATTCTTCCATCTAGCTATATTCACTTTTTTTGAGGTATGGCAATCTAAATACCGAAATAAAAGTAACTGACTTTGGACTTCGAATAATCATCGTCTTAGAAATTGACCTGTTTGACCCCTTGCATGAACGAAGTACATACCGTTTTCGAACGATAACGTCATATTGATGCATTCCTGATCCTAATAATTTGAAAATCCGATGATGTATGCCCGGAACTGTAAGTTGCCAAATCGTTCTTAAAAAATTATGAATGCCGCAGGCATAACGTATTGTGAGCGCTTCGTATGGCAAACAGAAAATATTAACTCCAAAGCCATCCTACACAAGTAGCCTTGATGAAATGTATCAACGCATACTAACATGGAGCTTTCCATCCATTGCCATCCATCCCTACGGGATTCATTGTTCCGTACCTCGTTTATTTTTCTACCGATATGTCATCCCTACGGGATTGGAAATGCCAAAATCAAAATCTTAAATTATTCCACAATTAAAATACTGGATTCCCTTTTTAATGGGACATCATGTAAAATAATGACATACAGTTGCCCTCAAAAAGCAATGCATTTTTATAAAAATGCCGTAGACATGGCACATCGGTAGCAGGTAAAAACGTGCGTGTTTATCTGAATGCCGTAGGCATGGCATATTGTGAGCGCTTCGTATTGAGAACAGCAAATAATAATCCCAAAGCAATCCTACACAAATAGCATTGGATAACTGACACATATTATCAATGAGCTTTCCATCGGGTGCCATCCCTACGGGATTCATAACTCCGTATCTTATTTGTATTTCTACCGATATGCCATCCCTACGGGATTGGAAATGGTACCATTGAACTCTTGAATCCTTCCTGAAATTAATTACTCAATCATCATTTAAAGAAGCACAAGTATTGGTAAGCTCAAACAACGGGTGTATTTTTATAAAAATGCCGTAGGCATGGCATATCGGTAGCAGGTAAAATCGTGTGTGTACATCAGAATGCCGTAGGCATGGCACATTACTAGCGGTTAGTATTGCAAACAGAAAATATTAACTCCAAGCCATCCTACACAAGTAGCCTTGATGAAATGTATCAACGCATACTAACATGGAGCTTTTCATCGAGTGCCATCCCTACGGGATTGGAAATGCCAAAATCAAAATCTTAAATTATTCCACAATTAAAATACTGGATTCCCTTTTTAATGGGACATCATGTAAAATAATGACATACATATGCTCTCAATGAGCAATGCATTTTTATAAAAATGCCGTAGGCATGGCATATCGGTAACAGGTAAAATCGTGCGTGTTCATTTGAATGCCGTAGGCATGGCATATTGTGAGCGTTTCGTATTGCGAACAGCAAATAATACCATCAAAGCAATCCTTCCAAATAGCATTGGATAACTGACACAAACTAACAATAAGCTTTTCATCGAGTGCCATCCCTACGGGATTCATAACTCTATGTTTCGTTTATTTTTCTACCGATATGTCATACCTAAGTGATTGGAATGGCATCATTGAATTTTTCCTAATTTATATCTGATCATCTTTTAAGGAAGAAGAAAGTAAAAGGATGACATATTCGTAATCTCTATGATAAATGCATTTTTATCAAAATGCCGTAGGCATGGCATATCGGTAGCAGGTAAAATCGTGCGTGTTAATCTGAATGCCGTAGGCATGGCATATTGTTACAGATTCGTATTGCGAACAGCAAATAATAATCCCAAAGAAATCCCCCCAAATAGCCTTGCCTAACTGACACAAACTAACAATAAGTTTTCCATCGAGTGCCATCCCTACGGGATTCATAACTCCATATCTCATTTATTTTTCTACCGATATGTCATCCCTACGGGATTGGAAATGGTACCATTGAACTCTTGAATCCTTCCTGAAATTAATTACTCAATCATCATTTAAAGAAGCAAGTATTGGTAAGCTCAAACAACGGGTGTATTTTTATAAAAATGCCGTAGGCATGGCATATCGGTAG
>JBBQXO010000010.1:0-63883 GCA_038209595.1 Chitinophagales bacterium | reverse complement strand
AACGACAGGATATTCGGGTCTCATCCTGTATAATGGAGTGTATTGTACCATTTACAACTTGAGAATAGTTCCGGCAGTAAGCATAGCGTAAAAGTCTTACAATTTGTGCTGCAATCATCCTGACAAGCATTGGTTAAAAATTCATAGAAAATTAAATGGTTCCAAATATTGGAGCTATTGTTATATTTTTTATGAGGATTGTCGCAAAAAGCACATTGAAGAATTGTTGGGAGGCATACTCAGAGTCAAATACGGGTTTACTTGCGTGGTATGAAAAAATAATTGGTTCTGTTTATAATTTACCGCAAGAAGTAATAGCAGACTTTAAATGCGCTGATTATGTAGGTAATGAAAGAATAGTTGTTAGTATCGCACGCAACAAATACAGGCTAATTGTTGCCTTTAATTATGAGTTTAAAACGTGCTGGGTAAAATTTGCAGGCACTCATAAAGATTATGATAAGATAGATGCAAAAACAATAGAGCTTTATTAAACAAGTACTTAAAAATGGAAGATTTTAAAATTAAGCCGATAAAAAACGAAGTTGAATATAATGCAACTCTAAAGGAACTGGAAAAGTTTTGGCACGCAAAGCCCAACACGAAAGAGGGTGATATTTTTGAATTACTTGTATTGGTTATTGAATAATATGAAAGGGAACATTACCCTATGCCACAGCTTGATCCAACTGAGGCAATCAAATATAAAATGGAAAAAAACGACTTAACTCAAAAAGATCTGGTTAAGTATTTTACAACAAAATCAAGGGTTTAAGAGGTTTTAAACAGAAAGAAACCATTGACCTTAAAAATGATAAAAGCACTTTATTAAAACTTTGGTATTCCTGCAGAAACTTTCTTGGCACACTAATACAAGATTTTGTGTGGGGCAGATTCACAAGCCCATTATTGGGCAATTCAATGGGCGAAATATCAAAGAATCAGGCCTTGGTGAAATGGCACCTTTCCAGATGAAGTCGTTTTTACGAATATCATCTTTCCCCTTCCGCGGGACCAAGGCGTTGTACTATTGCATCTGACAATGGCATTCCCCCACATGACTTAATAAAATATTCCACTCATTTTTTTACTCCCAAACCTACTGGTCAAGGTGTTGGTTTTGTTCCTAAATTCGCTTATGAGATTGAGAAATTGACTGTAGGAAAATGATGGTTGGAAAAAAGATAAGGAAAAACTTGCTTGACCATAGCGGAAAACCATAATATATTTTCAACTATTCTCTTAGATCGATTTACAGGCTCAAATTAGGATAAGCAATTGTCTTCTTGATTTTTAAAATTTTGGTCAAATAGAAGGTCCATTTCAGTGCTTTGGAGCTTAAAGCACCTACCGATAAGTATTCTTGATCCTTTGGACAATTAAATGACTAGTTCGTCCCAAAATGCTTGCTTTCTATTTACAAATGCATTTTCTTTAGTTTCTTTAACTACTATAAAAAAATTAGCACAGTTAAAAGGATGATTTCTTCCTGTACTGACGGATGCACTTACCTGTCGGTAGCCTACCTACCGAAAGGCGGGGTAGATAGTACAAGATTGGAGATTCCTCCAAACGCAATCGCCTTTGCCAGAGACGTTGCTATGAATAAAAATGAACATATAAAAAATAAGAATTATGATAAAAGTAACCGTCCTCTATGGACACCCGGCAGACCCGGCAGCTTTTGAAACCTATTATGCTATGACCCACATGCCTTTAGTAGGAAAAATCAATGGGCTCGCCAAAGCGGAAGTCACCAAATTTTTACCCAATGCAGACAAATCTAATCCTGACTATTACCGAATGGCAGAGCTCTGGTTTGAAACGCCCGAAACCATGCAAGCAGCACTAGGTTCGCAAGAAGGAAAAGCCACCACGGATGATTTGGTAAACTTCGCTACCGGAGGGGTGAAAGTGTTGGTTGGCATGGTTGGGTAGAGAGCTTAAAAGTATTAACCAAGTTAGATAAAAAAAATAACCATTATTTTCGAAGAAAAAAAATAAAAATTAACATCAATGAAAAAAGTAGGAATAATAGGCGGAGCGGGTTTTATAGGAAGTTACAATACCAAGAAGTTTTTGAACGAAGGGTATAAAGTAAAAGTATCCACTACCGACCTAACCAATAAAGAAAAGTATGGGCACTTACATCAACTTAAGCATGCTGAAAATCTGGAAATTGTGCAGTTGGACGTAGAGAATAAAGCCGAACTTGCAAGTTTCTTAGCCGGCTGCGAAATCGTGATTCACGGTGGCACACCTTTTCAACTTGACGTAAAAGATCCCAAAACAGAACTCTTTGATCCGACCATTAAAGGCACTGAAACCTTTTTGGAAGCAATCCAACAAACGGATGGTTTACAAAAAGTAGTTTTTATAGCCTCGGTGGCGGCTTATAATACAAATCACCCGCTTTTACCGGATGGCAAAATTGATGACAAGCCAATCAGCGAAAGTGATGAGCCTTTTATGAGCGAACTAAGCCACCCCTACGCACAGGCGAAGTTTATAGCCAATCAAGTGGTTAATAAATTCATAGCTGATCGAAAAGATCTGAGTTTTGAAATTGTTTCCGTTTCGCCGGTTGGGGTAATGGGCAAATCTTTGTCCGCAAGAGAGGATTCGACCTCCACAGGTTTGCAATTTCTATTCAAAAACAAGATTGCCCCCAATCCATTTGTTCAAATGCTTTATGACACCAATGCGAACTTTGCTATGGTAGATGTGGCTGATGTAGCTGATGCAATCTATAATGCTTCTTTGAAAAAAGGCATTCACGGTAAAAACTACCTCTTGACCGGCGAAAGCTACAAAGTATCTGATGTAATCCGGATGCTCAACCAAGAAGATCCTATCGAAAAACCCACGATGATGTATAGCAATGATTTTGCAAAACATGATTTGGGGATGACTTTTAGACCCGCTCAGGGTACGTTGAATGGGTATTCTGAGTAATTCACCTTTCTATAATAAATAAAATTTTAAAAGAACTAAACCGAATATCGGCCCGATAGCCTGTGGAAAGAGCAAACAGCTAAATTTATAAAATGATGAAAACAACTGGTTATGCAGCCATGCAACAAGGTGGCTTATTAGAAAAGTTTGAATACGACCTTGGCCCGCTTGGGGACCATCAGGTAGATGTAAAAGTAGAAACCTGTGGCATTTGCCACAGCGATATGAGTATGATAGACAATGAGTGGGGAATGAGCACGTATCCTATGGTGCCGGGCCATGAAATCATTGGTACAATCGAGGCCGTAGGAGCGAATGTGAAACACCTGCAAATTGGACAGCGTGTTGGTGTCGGTTGGGAAGCTGGCTCCTGTGGCACCTGCGAATCGTGCATGACCGGCCATCAAAACTTGTGTGGTACGGCTACCTATACCGTTCTTGGACCGTATGGAGGATTTGCTGACAGAGTAAGAGCTCAAGCCGGTTTTGCAATACCCATACCTGCCAATCTTGACCCCGCTGCTGCCGGACCGTTGCTTTGTGGTGGTATCACAGTGTTTAGCCCAATGCTCGAAAACGATGTAAAACCAACACACCGCGTGGCTGTAATTGGCGTTGGTGGCCTCGGGCATTTAGCCATAAAGTTCTTAAAGGCCTGGGGCTGTGAAGTGACTGTTTTTTCTCATTCGCCTTCAAAAGAAGAAGATGCAAAAATGTTTGGGGCCCATCATTTTGTAAGTTCTTCCCATCCTGATGAATTATTGAAGCATGCCAATTCATTCGACTATATTATTTCAACAATCAATAAATTGGACGACTTGACGGGCTATTTGGTAACGCTTCGCCCAAAGGGAAAACTTGTTTTGGTAGGTATAGTGGTAGAGCCTGTGCATTTTGGTATGTTCCCTATGCTTTTGGGCGAAAAAGTGATTACTGCTGGTGCCATCGGAAGTCCCGCATCCATAGCCACCATGCTCAATTTTGCTGCACGGCACAATATTTTACCACTCACCGAGACGTTCAAATTCAGTGAGGTGAATGAGGCCATTCAGAAACTCCGTGAAGGAAAAGTGAGGTATAGAGCCGTTTTGACACATTAATACCAATAGAGATATTTCGATAGATTTTAAAAAACTGTGGTCTGTAGGTTTACAGGCCACGATTTTTTTTTAGAGTAATTGTTGAATTAGAAACAGTAAAAACCGAAAACGGGGTCAGAGTAATAAAATCAGAAAAACTGCACCTCCAATAGCTTTTTAGCCACCCGATGTAGCGCATCTTGCTCTCGCAAGGCCTGTTTACATGATGGTTGTTTTATTTAGCCTCTTTGCTACATAAAACTACACAACATTAAACCTGTACAATGGCTCACCGAAGCACTTACTAAAATAAAAGACCACCCTCTCAAAAAAATCAAAGAACTGCTGCCGTAAAATTACTATGCAACGAAAGATAGAAAATGATGGGATTGGTAGAATGCATACCTTACATAAAAAGTTATGAAAAAGAACTTAATGCTTTTAGTGCTTTTAATAATAACCGGTGAGCTATTATATGCACAAAATGTAGGCATTGGAACAACAAATCCATTCCGTGCCAAGCTGGAAGTACATGGAGCTGTAGATGCAACGAGTGCCATTTTTGGTGGAGAGAGCAGTGGTATTTCTTTGCAAAGAAACTGGCCGGGTGTTGGTTTTAATCAATATTACAGTGGTGGTCACCGGCGATTGGCAGCTGGTTTTTCGGCTCTGCATGCACTAGATCCTACAGGTGGTTCCCTGTATTTTGATATGGGCCTAACTGGCCCTGCCGGTTCATTGATAACTTCCAGGAGAGCGCTAACTATTGAAAATAGCGGGAATATTTACATGGGTAGCGGAAATTCTTACATAGGCATCAATACCTCTTCCCCTGTGTATACATTGGAAATTCGCCAATCATTAGATGACGGTGGGTTGTTTGAACAAGGGATACTTTTGGTAAGCCCCCAGCGTAATTTTGACAACTGGGAATTTATAGTTGGCAGAAGCATAGGCGTTGACCTGTCGTACTTATACTTCAATTTTAATAATTTTAACAGGGTCCAGATAAATCCCACAAATGGAAATTACCATACCATTTCGGATGCCCGGGTAAAAACGAATATCCGGACTATTTCCCCTGTGCTAACAAAAATTATGCAGTTGCGACCCGTGGAGTATGAAATGGTTGACACTTTGGCACATCATGCCCTTGATGTAGGATTTATAGCGCAGGAAGTAAAGCCTTTTTTTCCTCATCTTGTTCACATGACACAAGGTAAAATTAAAAACACGGATACTTTAACCGACCTCCATGCAATGAATTATGCGGGGTTTGGAGTGCTTGCAATAAAAGCCATACAAGAACAGCAAGCCCAAATTGAAGAATTGAGAAGGGACAAGGAAAATTTGAAAGAAAGGCTTAATAATTTGGAGCGGTTGCTTATCAGACATTAGTAAAGCAGCTTGTTTTCGTTTTAAGTAAGTACCAGTTATGCGCCTTGGTGGGAGTCTTCATGCACAATGCATCCAAATTATCTGCGCCATTGTGCGTGTCTTCACGCACAATGCCTCCAAGTTGTCAGTTGATAACAACCTGCATCAGCAGTAACTTCCAATCTACAAATTTTAAGTTAGGGGAGTAAACGGCTATCTTTTCTCACTACAAAATTTTTGAAAAATTACCCTGCTTTGCACAAGAGTTAGGAATTATTATCACATGTTTTTCATTTCGTTATGTCAAAATATACCTTGGACAGGGTATTGTACAGTTCTGTAGAATTTCCATTTTTGTATCATTAATACATAAATGATGAAAAATTTTTTTACACTTATTTTAAGTTTCGGCATCTTATTTACCCAGGCGCAAATTGGCGGAGGCTGGGATTGGGCTTTTAACACAGGCAGCTTAGGTGGCACCACTTTTAAGCATTTGAAATATAATGCTGCCGGAACAGAAATTTTAATGGGTGGTCAGGCTTTGGCTGCTGCTTATTTTAGCTCAACTACGCTTACTGCTCCACCACAATTAAGTTTTCCCGGTAATATTAAGTTTTTTGGAAAGATTAATGCAGCCACAGGTGCCTCAACCATCACTCGTTCATTCATTAATATTCCGATCAATTTTGACTGTATCACTACTGATGATGCGGGTAATTTTTATATTGGCGGTGCGAGTGTAACCACAACAGATTTTGATTTTGGAAATGGTGTAACCATTCCTGGTTCGGCTTTTAAAATGGGCGTTATTGCAAAATTCGACCCTTCAGGAAACACACTTTGGGCAAAAACCTTTCAAATGGGTGCTACAGGAGCAGTCAATAATCAAATTTTGAAATTAGCAGTTGCAAATTCAGGAAATATTTTTTTCTGGGGGTTAAATTTAAATGGAGATGCAAATGGTAAGCGAAACTCCCCTCTTTACAAACTAGACAATAACGGTAATACAATTTGGTATAAGGATGCCCTAAATGGTAGTGCTGCGGTAGGCAATACTTTTAAAGAAATGTATTTATCCGATAAATTCGTAGATAAGGACGAAAATGTGCATTTGTTTGTTTCAACAAGCAGTGCAAGTGGCTATACTTTTGATGGTGTTTCTTATCCTATAGCAGATGCATCTGCCGGTAGTTCCACCTTAATTTCTTTAACCGCATCTGGAACACTTACCAAAGCCCAAACCTTTGCAGGTGGTGTTTCGGATTTCCAGGTAAACCGAACCAATGGCAATCTAATTTTTAATTGGAATCAATTTTATGCCAACCCGGGGGCATTTCAAAACCTTCCCCATCCTTTTGGTACGGTAAGTCCCATATATGCAAATGCATTTACAGGAATGATGGAAACAGATAATAAACTGAATTTTATAAAAGCCAAAGATTATTCAACAGTTTTAGATAACCCGTTTCAAGCTACAGGAAATAGTTATAAATTTCTTTCGCTGCCCAATGGTAAATTACTAATTGTAATGGATTTTGTTAAAACAGGTGCCTATTCTGCTGGTGTAAATTCATTTTACCCGGCAGATGCTACAAAGTTTGCAAGTGTTATTGTAGAAACCGATACAGGTTGGAATATGGAAAAGTTTATTACCGGTGGAAAAGCACCCGGCACTGGTCAAACTTTTATAACAGCCTTTAATGACACCTATTTACTTGGGGCTGGTTTTTATGCAGAACAACCTGGTTATGGAACTGCAAACCCACCTTTACCAACCACTTCTTTTGGGAACACCAACTTAACCGGTTTTAATGCAGCCGCTAATATGACCACTGCTTACGGCAATTTTTCTACCAGTTCATCCTTACGTTATGATGTGGCTCTTGCACAAACTAAATCAGCAAACTTTCCTGCCATTGCTACAACCACTTGGTTAGGTGGATCAAACAATTGGAACACGCCTGAAAATTGGAGCAATGGAGTACCAACCAATACTGTAAAAGCTATGTTTGCCGCAAGTGCCGCCAATTTCCCAACTGTTTCTTCCTCACCAACAGCAGCAACTTTAGAGGTAAACTCAGGTGTTACCCTAACACTACCCAACACTTTAACTTTAGTTGGCGGATTAAAAAATGATGGAGTAATAGTTCTCAACAACGCAGGTTTTTTTCAAGGATTGGGTTCAACGGAGTGGAAAGGAACGGGTAGTGTTAATTTTACAGGGTCACCGGCAAGTTTCTTTTATAGCAAGACTTTTAACAATACGCTCATTTTAAATGCCGATCTAACTACTTTTTATAACCTCACTATTCCATCTGTAACTTTTAATTCAAGTAGACTGAATATGAATAGTAAAAAAATCAGTATTACGGATGCTAACCCTGCATCTATATCAGGAGCAAATGCTACCAGCTATTTTTATGGAGGAACCTTAGAAAGAAAAATTAGCAGTACAGGTACTTATCAGTTTCCCGTTGGCTCTTTTAATAATTTTCAATCTGCTATTGTAAGCACAAACAACTTGGCTGGTGTGAGCAGTATTTCGGTAACCCATACAAGTGGAGCGGTTACCGGCACTGCACCCAATACCACACTGAATGGGATATCGGTAACTGCTACACTAAATGGTGGTTGGTTTAGTATCACACCCAATGCACAACCTACAAGTGGTACATACAATGCTACCCTAAAAATAAAAGGCTCAAGCAATACCATTGCTGATGCGAATAGATATGCGGTGATAAAACGCGATAACAGCACCAGTCCATGGTCAGTTAATGGTATCATTATTTCACCAACCTTCGCCGATGGCATTGTTAGTGCCACAGCAAATGGCTTAACCTCCTTTTCCGACTTTGCAATAGGGATTGGTGAAACAATTTTACCGGTAAACTTTACCAGCTTCACAGCAAAGGCTGATGCAAATAAATCACAATTGCAATGGGTAACCGCCGCAGAAATAAATAATAAGGGATTCAACGTTCAACACAGTATAGATGGCATCACTTACAATAATATTGGCTTTGTAACCGGACAAGGAACCGTTGTTAACAGCAACAGATACTCTTTTACCCATAACAATCCGGTCATTGGCAAAAATTATTACAGATTGCAACAGATTGATCAGGATGGCGCACAGCATTATAGTGGGGTACAAACGGTAACGATAAATCAGCTATCTGCCACTTTAAAGATCTACCCCAATCCCGTAGTTTCAAATATTAATTTCAATAGAAACTTCGACGCAGGAACTACCTTACAAATTATAAATATAAGTGGGCAGGTAGTTGAGCAGGCAGTATTTAGTGGCAATCAATATAAACTTAAAACAAGGGTAAAAGGAATGTACAGGATTCTAATAAAAACCACTTCCGATACAATTGTTGGATCCATTACTATCCAATAATTGATCGGTTTTTGAATTGGCAGCGATCATAAAATATAGATCGTCTGCCAATTTTATATTTATATTTATCATTCTATACCCCTTGCATAGCAGGTAGAATCAGTTAAAAAAAACCAGCCTTCTTGCTCCTGCATACGATCATAATAAAAAGTAAGCGTGAACCCCATTTATAGAACTAAATACCCCTTACCTAAAACGAATGGTTTTATATAATTGAGAAAGCGCGGTAATAGATAGTAAGAGTTTTTAAAGGCTACAAAATTTGTTTTTTGCGGAGGTCAAAGAGGCAATGTTGGTTAATTATTAGAATTTCAATAAAATATAGGAAGGCTCAATGTAATCCAATGGTTTTTATGAATGTATATAACATCGGTTAAATATTGTACCCGCTTTCAAACCGGAACCATCATCATATTATAAAGGGTATCTCCCAAATCTATGGTAACCCTAAAACCCGTAGGGTTTAGAATTTACAACAAACTCGCAATCGGGTATGGCAATTTTTAGTTGCAACATCTTTCCGGCAAAGGAGGAATCCACATCCCCCGTAAAAAGCAGGGTATGCAGTTTATTCAATCCGGTCAGACCAAGGAGACCGTCAATTGTAATACCTGTATGATTCAGATGTAAAAAAACCAGGTCGCTCAATTTATTCAGATCGGTGATACAATCATTATCAAGAAAATGGCAACCCTTACATCTTAGCTCGTATACATATTCCAAACGACCAAGATATTTGATGCTCTCATTGGTAATCATTGTTTCATTCAAATCAAGCATATTTACCCCTTTTACATTCGGCATAATATAAGCGAAAGCCTCATCATCCAATTCATCCAGAGGCCTGAGATCAAGATGATGATAATACGCGCTCATGCTTTCGGCCATCTTACCATAACGTCGGTTCAACTCCTTTTGCTGTCTTATTTTGTTCATTTTAAAAACCCCTCTTTTCTATAAAACGTTGTTAACCGTATTTTCATATTGACCATTCACTTGATAATAATAATCCTTTTACCCAAACAGTTTAATAAAAGAACAGATTTCTTTTCCATAAATAGGAAGTTAAACATTAACCAGCTAATCCAAAATCTTCAGCAAAAAAAAAGTTTAACCTGGAAAATAGGCAATTACAAGAGCCAGTACTGATACAATGATCCTATACATAAAAATACTATAGGCAATTCGCAACAACCGATACTTACGCCCAAGTACCCTACCCTGCCAATACAAATCCTTATGAATACTTTCATATAAAAAATCTGAATCATCCATCAGCTTTTACAAAGCAGCGTGGTACGCTATAAATGGCATATTATAATTACTGCCAAAATAAAGTAGGTTAACCGACTTTGCATCTACCTGATTTTGCGAAAATGTACCATACGATATTTTGGGGCGGGTGGCTAATATGGAAAATACAATGGTCACCACATTTACAATGAGCAGAATCCCGGTTGGAATCAATAAAGAAGGTTACGCCTAAAGTTTTTTGGCTACCAAGGCAAACAAAACTGACATAATTACTGAATTGACCCCGATCATAATATGTGCTTTATTGTCGGCCATAACACTCACCCGCACATTATTGGCCGATGAAATACGCAGCATCGTTTGTGTACCCCGCTCTTCAGGTACTTTTTTTTATGCTTCTTTTTTTAGGGGAAGAAGACTCTTCAGAGGTTTTTTTTCTCCGGCATTTACTGCATCCAATGGAATTTTAACTTTGTCAAAAGTTGCTATTGGCTCCCTATCAGGTGGCAAAACGTCCTGTTGCTCATCAATCATTTCACTTGTATTTAATACCCTAATAAATTTGTTACTACTTAACAGGAGGAACTTATAAATTTCCCATCAGGCAAATTAAATTTTTTACCCTTTAAAAAGGTAAGATTGAAACCCGAAAAAAATATAGAAAACCCTATCTTTATTATTATCAACTTATTTTACAGATTAAAATAATATTATATTTTGAAGAAGATCGTGTTTCTCTCCGGGATTCTAGGATGCCTTGTAATGCTGCCGGCAATGGCCCAAAAGCCTATCAGTTCCCAAAAATTCTTCAGCAGTGACTCCATTGTTGATATTACCATTACTACGGATTTGAACGCCATTATCCGCAAAAAAGTAGGGGATGACTCTATTGCAGCCCGAATCAGTTGCACATCCTTAGATGGAATAGCAATCAATGAAGAGGTTTCCATATTGATGCGTGGCAATAGCAGAAGAGATTTGTGTAAGATTCCTCCGATGAGGATCAATTTTATTAAAACAAAAAACTCAGAGTTATATAAGCTTAAATCATTGAAAATAGTTAACCCCTGTGAGGATAACCTTTCTTTTCAGGAAATTCTGATCAAAGAATATTTGATTTATAAAATGTATAATGCCATTACAGACTTAAGTTTGAAGGTGCGCCTTGCAAGAATAACCTACAAAGATTCGCTTGACAAAAGAAAACCAATCATCAGGTATTCCTTTTTTATTGAAGATATAGATGAACTTGCCAAAAGAAGTGATGCTAAAGAATTGAATAATAAAAAGGTGGTGGCTGGAATTTTGAACCGGGACCAACTCAATACGGTCAGTCTTTTTCAATTTATGATAGCCAATACCGACTGGGGAATAAGCAATGATGGCCATAATATAAAATTCCTCCGGACAAAAAGCAAAAAGGACCCTTTAAACTATTTGATACCTTATGATTTTGACCATTCAGGATTGGTGAATGCCCCATATGCAGAGCCTACCATGAGTATTGGTATTGAAAGTGTTACGACCCGATATTTTTTCAGCATTGGCCAAAGTATAGACGAATTACTCGTGGCCTTTGAACCCATGAAAGCACAAAAAGAAAATTTTATGGGGATAATAAATAACTGTGATTTACTGTCCCAATATGTTAAAAAACAAATGAGCAGGTACCTGGAATTATTTTATGATATCATGGATAATCAAAATGACAGGGATTATTATTTCATAAAGAAAAACAGAAGCGAACCAATTCCATAAAACAGTTCCTGTTTACCTCTATCATTTATACCACTAAGGCCTCCTGAAACAGGCAAGAAGCCATCACATAAAAGGGTTAATGTAACAGATGATTGGAAATGTCCTATTTACCAATTATCTTGAGTAACCCCATCTGAAATTTTAAAAATCTGGAAAATTTTCAACCATGTCTGTACTATTCAGAAGATTGCTATTGTTAACTATAAACATGATCCTTGTATCTGGTTTGTTATTTGCGATTGATTCCACCGATACCCGGCTACTCTGGCAACCCGCCATCAGCAACAGTCATATTGCTTTTATATATGCGGAAGACCTTTGGGTAGCCAACAGAGATGGGTCTTTACCCCGAAGAATAACCATCAGTGATGGCGTGGAATCGGATCCGGTATTTTCCCCTGATGGCAGCATGATTGCTTTTACCGGTGAATACGATGGCAATTCAGATGTATTTGTAGTGCCCGTATCCGGCGGTATGCCTAAAAGACTGACCTGGCATCCCGGACCGGATCTCGTACGAGACTTTTCACCCGATGGCAAATCGGTATTGTTTGCCTCTCCCCGAAATGCTTTTACAAGAGGGCACCTTGGGTTGTTTACTGTTTCCCTTGAAAACGGGGCAGAAAAACAATTGGAAGTACCCAATGCTTTTTGGGCCTCCTACAGCCCCGATGGGAGTATGATAGCCTACACGCCATTACCAGATGCTTTTGAACAATGGAAAAATTATCGCGGTGGAAGAGCGACCCGCATCTGGCTATACGACACCAAAACACATGCGGTTACTGAAATTCCTAAACCTAAAGAGGGCTGCAACGATACCGACCCGGTGTGGAAAGGCAATCAGGTTTATTTTCGGAGTGATAGAAATGGCGAATTTAATCTCTACAGTTTTGATAAATCTACAAAAGCGCTAACCCAACTTACTCGCTATAGCGACTTTCCTGTTTCCAGTCTTAAAGGCACCACAAGCAATATCATTTTTTCCCAGGCTGGATACCTGCATATACTGGATGTAAAAAACAATCGTGTAAACAGGCTTAAGGTGGGCATTGCCACTGACCTGCCCGACCACAGGCCTCGTTTTGTGGAGGGGGATAATTACATCCGTTCTGGCCATATTTCTCCAACCGGCACCCGGATTGTGGTCGATTTTCGCGGCGATATTATTACTGTACCGGGCAAAAAAGGAGACCCCATCAACATCACCCAAACTCCCGGTGCACATGAAACATTTCCTGCATGGTCGCCCGATGGTCGATCTGTTGCCTTCTTCAGCAATGCGGGTGGAGACTATGAGTTGCATGTAAAAAATCAGGATGGTAGTGGTGATGCAAAAAAATATAAACTAAATGGTTCTGGCTTTTATGCCAATATTCATTGGTCGCCCGATAGCAAAAAATTATGTTACGTAGATAACGGACGTGGAATTTATGTACAGGAAATTCCTACTGGAAACATCACAAAAGTGGCAGAAGATAAAGTGTATCTTCCTGGGCCTTACCGGGAGTTATTTGGCAGTTGGTCTGCTGATGGGGCTTTCCTTTCCTATACCATTATTACAGAAACTAATTATGAACAGGCATTTGTTTACTCGTTTGCCGATAAAAAGTCATACCCTATTTCAGATGGGCTGAGCAATGTTACCGAACCGGTTTTTGACCCTTCGGGTAAATACCTTTATATGCTTGCAAGCACAAATGCCGGACCGGTTGTCAACTGGTTCGATCAATCCAATAATGATATGGTAACCACCAATCTTCTGTATCTGGTTACTTTAAGGGATAGTATTCTTTCGCCCTTTGCAAGGCAAAACGATATGGAGCCAATCAAAGACCCCGGGGCTGAAAAAAAAGAACCTGCTTCTGAATCAGAAAAAAAGAATGCGCCAAAACCAGAGAAGCCCGAAATGAAAATTGACTGGGCAGGTATGGACAAAAGAATTGTCTCTTTTCCTATTTCAAGTGGACGATACAGCGGGTTGTCGGTTCCTAAAGAAGGAGTGGTGTACTATTTATCAGCAAAACCAAACAGGGATGAGCCTCCCATGCTGCATACTTACAACTTCGAAAAACGTAAAGAAGAACCCATCACAACGGCAAATGCTTTTCAGGTTTCAGCCAATGGAGAAAAAATGCTGATCTATAGCAGCGGTAAATGGAGCATTGCCATTACGGGTCAAAAGCCATCTCCTGATGCCGAAATCAATACCGGCGCACTCACTGTAAAAATTGATCCCGGGCAAGAATGGAAAAATATTTTTGAAGAAGCATGGAGGGTTAACCGCGACTACTTTTATGATCCGGGTATGCACGGTGTAGATTGGATGGCCATGAAAAAAAAGTACCAGCCACTTTTACCAGACTTAGCGAGCCATAGTGATTTGTACAAAGTCATGAGATGGATGTTTAGCGAGTTAGCCGTAGGACACGATCGCTTTTCTGGAACAGGCGATCGGCGTACAAACCCGGAATCTGTACCCGGCGGATTGTTGGGGGCCGATTATGAAATATCATCAAACCGCTACAGAATCACTAAAATTTATGGAGGCTTAAACTGGTCGCCAGAACTTAGATCACCTTTAACAGAACCAGGTGTGGATGCAAGAACGGGTGACTATATCATTTCGGTTAATGCCGCGAATGTTACCAGCAGTCAAAACCTTTTTAGCTTTTTTGAAAATACATCGGGAAAAACTGTAAGCCTGACCTTATCTGCAACGCCAGATGGCGCCAACCCGCGAACCGTTAAGGTAACGCCCGTTGCCAACGAATACCCGCTTCGCAACCGCGATTGGGTAGAAGGCAATATTAAAAAAGTGGACAAAGCCACCAATGGGCAGGTCGCCTATGTGTATGTGCCCAATACTACTTCAGAAGGTCACGAATATTTCAAGCGCTATTTCTTTCCGCAAGCCAACAAAGCAGGGATTATTATTGATGAGCGATTTAATGGCGGCGGACAGCTCGCTGACTATTATATCGACATATTAAAACGTCCTGTACAATCATATTGGAATTATCGCTACGGGAAAGATCAAAAAGCACCCAACGCTTCCATACAAGGTCCCAAAGTAATGCTGATCAATGAAATGGCTGGTTCTGGAGGAGATTATCTTCCCTATCTTTTTCGTCAGGCTGGTTTAGGAACCTTGGTGGGTAAAAGAACCTGGGGCGGATTGGTTGGTATTCTAGGTTATCCCGAATTTATTGATGGCGGGAGTGTAACAGCTCCCAACCTTGCTTTTTACGATGAAAATGGATTTGGTATTGAAAATGTTGGAACCCCACCCGATGTGGAAGTAGAACAGTGGCCATCTGACGTAATCGAAGGCAAAGATCCGCAATTGGAAAAAGCCATTCAGATTGTGATGGATCAATTAAAAGCAAATCCCCCTAAAAAAATGGAAACACCTCCATATCCAATAAGAGTAAAAAAACAGCCTAAATGAAGGGAGGATTTAATGGATGCATTATAATTATACCAAACTTTTACTTACTCGTTTGCCCATGATTATTCAAATTTACATCCTCGTTTACAATTTGAATAACGTTCCAACTATTTAGGGGGCTGGAGGGGGAAGTATGAAAACTAAAAAACAATTTCAGGGCTCAAATTGCCTTGGTATCAATAGAAAACAAAAAAAAATTGAATTACTCTCCGATTCCATACCTGTTCTCTCTTCGGAATCTTCCTTAAAATATCTAGAATTGAACAACTGGAATAATTACGCGAAAGCCCGTTATTTTGCTTTAGCCAAACAAACCAATAATGCATTAAATATGCTTAAAATAACCTTAGAAAATAGCTCCGGTTACATCAAACTTATACTGCATGATCCGGGCTGGGATTCATACCGCAAAAGCAAGAAATGGAAAAGTTTGATTGAAAAATATCTCAAAAATTACATGAGTGATTATAGTAAATAACCCCAATTCCTCTACCCCCAAATTTATACACTGCCCTATCTGAACTAAGATTTAGTCCAAAATGGTGTCAAATCAAATTATTTCAATTAAATTTAGCATATTATCAAAGAAAAAATAATGTTGTCTTATAAAAACGTTTTACTGCTTTTTTTAATATTACTTGGTTTTCTGAACGCCAATGCTCAATCTTCCGTGAATACCTATGCCGTTGTGGTAGGTATTTCAAATTACAAGGAATCCAACATTCCGGCGCTACAGTTTGCAGATAAGGACGCCCGGTATTTTGCCGAGTTCCTTCGGTCAAAATCAGGGGGTAATACCCCGTCAGAAAACATAATCCTCCTCCAAAATGAACAGGCAACAGTAGGTACTATTTATCAGGCACTCACCCATTTGCTCGAAGTAGTAAAACCAAACGACTTGGTTTATTTCTATTTTTCGGGTCATGGAGATGTTGAAAACAAAATTGTATCTAATCTTGGCTATTTACTGGCATATAACAGCCCAACCAACAATTATACCAACCATGCTATACGGCTGGAAGACCTCAATGATATTGCCAATACCCTTTCCGCCGAACGCAATGCCAAAGTGGTATTAATTACCGATGCCTGCCGATCGGGTAAACTAGCCGGTGACGATATGGAGGGAAGAAGCGGCAAACATCTGGTAGCAGAGCAACTTTTAAAAATCCAGAAAAATGTAGTAAGACTAACCGCCTGTGGACCCGATCAACTTTCTGTTGAAAACGAAGCCTGGGGCGGCGGCAGGGGCGTTTTCTCCTATTATCTTATTCGGGGACTTTATGGATTTGCAGGCAATGACAATATGCCGGTAATTACTTCTGGCGAAATGAAAAACTATCTCGCTTCGGCACTTGCAAGCGATCCGGTGCTACTCCAGGAAAACCATCTGCAGGTTCCGGTGCTACAGGGCAGCGATTCAATTGCCTTATCAGAAAAGGATTCTGCCCTTATGGCAAACCTGAAGGAAGATATGATCAATAAAAGACCACTTCCGGGTAGCTTGTCACGCTTGGCAGACCTAAAAGGAAAAGGAAATATTTTGCCCCTTGATTATTTCTTTACCCTGCTCAAACCTATAGATCTGATAACAAAATTCAATGTATCCACTATGAAGAACATGCTGCCAGAAGATATCCCATTCAGGCTGATAAATGGCATAAGCCCTACCTTAAAGGATGCAGGATATGACAGTTTGAACCAATTAACAAAACTCCTGAAATCGAATAAAACACTGGTCAAACGGTTTAACAATAAACTGGTATCAATGATTGTCGATATGGGGCAGCAATTGGTAATTGGCTATTGCAACGGAGACGAAACAGAACTGGAAAAAAGATCGTATTACGGACAGGTAAACAACTACTACGACAGCTACCTTGACTTATACGATGTTGCCCTTAAAATAATTCCAGCCGATGACTTTTTATACCGGCCACTGAAGGTGGATCAACTTTACTTTTCCGGTATCACAAACCGCATTAAAATACCCAATGTACCTGATCCTTCAGATTTGTTGGCAAAAGCTATGTCATTTCAACAACAGGCTTTGGCAATCGAACCTTATGCACCATATATCAATAACGAATTGGGTATTCTGTATTCAGAAATGAAACAAAATGATTCAGCCTTCTACTATTTTAACAGGGCTGCTGAATTATCTCCAGGCTGGGCGGTTCCCTGGGCAAACCTGATTGGCTATTACAACACGACAGGCAACCTGCAAAAAGCCAAAGAAGTCGCTGATAAAGCAAGAGCCATTCAGCCAGATTTATATATCTTACTTTCCAACGAAGGCGTAACTGCTGAACTGGAAAGAAACTGGCTTCGTGCTGAAGAATTACAATTAAAAAATATCCGGGTAAATGAAAAAAGTTATTTCCCTTACGACCGGTTGGGTCAGATATACCTGAACACAGGCCGGTTCCAATTGGCAGAAGACAACTTCCGTGAATCTACTCTAAAAAAACAAAATCTGTTCTTCGATAAACCACTGATACCCAGTATTTTAGGATTTCAAAGGGTATCATTACCAAATATCGCTCTTATAGTCCCCGGCATATTTTGTCCCTATTATCGCGTTGATACCCTTTTTAACAATCCTTATTACGACCTGATTTCTGCACAGGATTATTTAAAAAAAGGGGATTCCGTCAATGCAGTTTTGCGGTTTAAAGAGCTTTTTAAAACAGGAGGTGATTCGGTTTACCTCGTAAATCACTATTATGGCAAATGGCTTTTAAAACAAAACCGTCTTGCCGAGGCCGAATGGTTCTTAAAAAAGGCTATTAACGGACAAAAGGATTCTACAAGACACATAAACAACCTGAAGCAAATACCTTTTGATTCTGCTTCAGAAGCACTGGTAAATTGTCTCAATAAAAAGGTCCTTGCCTTATACTACCAACCTTTGGAAGATGATTATCTGTTAGCACAAAATTATATTCAGCTTGGTTATCCCGAACAGGCCATAGCCATTTACCAAAACCTGATACAAAAAGATCATAGTTCTGAATGGTTTGCTGCGCCCTATTTTTTACTTGCAGACCTTTATGTGCAGTTCAGCCAATACCAGGAAGCTGAAAACGTTTGGCTTCTTTATAAAAAAGCCGTCCTGAATTACCTTCAGCTATACCCTGAAAAAAACGCCTCCCTCGATAAAATATTAAATACCAGTTTGGGGGAATTCGAACTGGAAAATTTTTATCTTGAAATGTTGGCAAGGGAACCCAAAAGTAGTTTCTGGAATGACAAAGCGGCAAGCTTTTGGTATGCAAAAATTGCCACAAACCCTTATGGATATCTTTACAAAGATTCGGTAAATGAAATGGAAAATAAGGGACTTCCTGCCTGGCAACTCGGGAATTCAATGGGGAGTTATAGTATTGCCCTCAAGGATCTGAAGAATATCCCCGGCTTTCAAAAAGCCATTCCCTTTCATGAACCGGTCACCTTTCCTTTGAAAAGAGCTTTTGCTTCCCTAAGATCAGCAAGGGTTTACGGAGAACCCTCTAATAAAAAGACTTATGCCAATAACCTGGGAGAATTATTCCTGCTGAATACCGACTATAAGAAGGCAGAAGAGCAATTCCTGTATGCCCTATCCATGTCTCCCGGAGAGAATTCACAACACAAAAAACTGAATGAAATTTATTTGAAAGAATTTGAATTCACCAAAGCTTTTGAGGAAATGAATGCGCTTATCAATCGAAAGCAGCTGTTATTGGAAGACCTGGAGAAATACACCGAGATGGCTATGTATAAAAATGATTCTGCTGCAACGGATCAGGCCTTATCGCTGGCTCAGGAAAATTTCCTTTGGGATTCAGTGAAGATCAGCTCCCTTTATGGAAGGTTCTATTATATACATCAAGATTGGGACAAGGCCCTTTCCTGCTATGTAGATTCATCAGGAACAAGGCCAATAAATGCGGAACAACAATACATAGTTGCCTCTATTTACATGAAAAAGGGGGAAATAGAGGAAGCAAAGCTATGGCTGCAAAAATCAATTTCGGCTGGATTTAGCTACAAAAACATCCTGAAGGAAGATCAAACATGGAACACTTTACGCAGGGAACCTTACTGGGATAATTTGCTGACACTCATCGCCAGAAACTAAAAGGCTGAAAAAATAATACGGAGGATTTGATGGATAAATTGCGGGGGAAAGGTTGCAAAATAAATGGCTCCGAAAAAAGTCATTGAAGGAAATTCTCAGCATTTTTTCAATCTATCTTATTTGTTGAAAAAAGGCACCTGATCGCAACGCGCCCCGGTTTCCTTATTGCAAATGGCTCTCAAAGCAAGCTGACGGGTGGTATTTCTAGTGTCTGATAATATCTTTATCCAGGCATCGGTAGGCATCCTGGTATAAAGATTTCTTTCCAGCTCCGACATAAAAGAAAAGGTAAAATACCCCCCCAATGTAGGATTGCCCGCAGCTAGCTGAAATTTATCCGCAGAAGCGACAATCATATTATTACGGGTTGACGGAAAAAATAAGTTTTCAGCATTTTTTATATTCAACTTGGCCCTGCCAAATCCAATGGACTTTGTGGCAAGCAAGCCCCTGCCCAAGCGGACAATAGGACCTACATCTTCATTACAGCAATCCGCCATTACAAGGTTTACATTCGCCCCTTTCTTTACAATTAAACTGTATACATCTTCCAACCCAAGATTGATATCCTCTCGCATTTGTGTGTTATTGGTGCGAAATAGCATGCGTGGGTAACGGCTAAAATCACTGCTGAATCGAAAACCGTGTCCGCTGAAATAAAAGATAACGATGTCTTTAGGACCCGGGGTAAGATTGGCCAAAGCCTGATCAACTTTTTCTTTAGAAAAATCATTCCCACTAATCTCCGTTAACAAAAAAGGGATACCAAACTGCTTAGCAAGATTGGAGTATAAATTGTTCATATTTTGCACATCCCTTCTGGAGGTGACTCCAATGGTACTATCAAGGGTGGCAGCTACGCAAATCAAGTGCATTTTTGCACCCTGCTTACGCAAAGGAATACTTCTCGTATCTATCTTAAATAGAAATTGATACAAATCGTCCTTTTCAAAATAAAACTTTTTTACAACATCACTCGATAAGTTACCCTCATTCAGCGAGATAATCTTCGTATTTACAGGGTGAAACCAGTTTCCAGGAATGTCATTAGCGGCTAAGTACTGATAGTTTACCTCAAAAGGCTTGTATAGGGAATCGGGATCGGGACTCGTCTTTTTAAAGGCGAAGCGTGGTAAAATAAGATCAGGATCCAATCCTCCTCCAAAAGAGGATTGCAGGTTTATGGGGTTGGTAACCAATGTTAGAAAAAGCACTGAATCTGCCTCATCCGGAAGACCAGCCCCTGTAGCTGTATCTGCAAGATCCAACTGATACAAACAATCCGCTCCGGTTAACGGTTCAATATATCGCAACCTGCCAACCGCAGTTCCATCTGTGGCAATATTCAAAAATACATAGCAGGTTACAGAATCCTTTTGTGGATACCCCACTTCGAACTCATAAAAATAATACGACTGAGCGTAGGTGACGTGCGTAAAAAGAAGCAGCAAAAAAAACAAAACCCCTTTGTAAAGCAGCTTTAAATCTTTAGTGAAAAAGCCCGATACAAAAGGGGTTTTGCCCTCCATAAATATCATATATCTTAATTGTCTCTTGTGTTTTGAGAAGGAGTCGTACGAACAGGATCCGGACGGGTAGTTGCATTGGAATCAACCGGTGGTAAACTATCATTTACCGATGGATCTGAAGGAGCAGGAGACACCATTTCTTGTTCAGTACTTTCTGTATCATCAGTTGTAGTTTCACCGCATCCTACCATTAAAAAAGAGGCCAACAACAAAGCACTAAAACTTTTCAATAAGATAGATTTTCTCAGGACTTGTTTCATTTTTGATTTATTTTAATATTAAAGGTAAAGTTTTTTTAATTCAAGGATTACTTTTAGTTGCTAAATAATTGAAAACGAAAATATATATTTTTACTATTTGATGATTCAAAACTACATTTACCTTAAAAGACGGTTGTTATCAAATAGTATGAATTACAGGATTTTTTTATTAGGCATGGCTATAAACTTTTCAAGCGGCGCTTTTGGGCAATCCAATCAAATGAATCAATTAAGAACAACCTTAAGCCAATTAGCCAAAAAGCCAAATTTTGAAAAAGACACGCAATACCTGAATGTTGCCAATAAACTTGCTTTTGAATATGCTGAAAGCTATCCTGACAGTGCTTTACCACTTTTAAGAAACCAATTGAACTTGTGCCGTGAAGCCAAATTTACTAAAGGGGAAATTGAAGCATTAAAAATTTTAGGCAATCTCTATCAAAACAAAGGGGATTTTACAAAAGCCAGTTTATTCTATACGCAGGCATACGATCTCGCTGAAAAAACCAAACTCAAATCTGCCTTACCTGGCATTCTGAATAATTTTGGTTTGGTGCTCATGAATCAAGGCAAATATTCTGAAGCTTTAGGTAAATATTTTGAGACATTAAAATTGGCTGAACAACAAAACAACCGCTTTGTGCAGGCAGCAGCCCTCAATAATATTGCTACTATATATTTCTATCAGGGTAAATTTCAACAAGCTGGAGTTAATTACGAGGAAATGCTTAACATTTCGCTATCTACTAAAGATACTTCCGGTATTATCCTTGCCTATAGTAACCTGGGAGAGGTAAAACTGGAACAGGGGATAAAAGATACTGCGCTTCAAAATCTAAAGAAAGCTTATGCTCTTGCGCAAGGGATAAACAATCCGGAACTAATGGAATCCACTTCCCGCATGATTGCAAAAGTATATGCCGGATTCGACAGCCTTAAGCAGGCTGAACATTTTTATGAAACAGCACTCAAATTAGCCCGTAGCCTAAGCTATGGTGTTCCTACCTGTCAATCACTTATTGGGATAGCATGGCTAAAAATGAAACAAAACCTGCCAGCAGAGGCACGTCAGCTTGGCACAGAAGCACTTCAGCTTGCAGAAAATATGGGTCAGGCACTTTTACAGCGCGATGCTCATGAAATCATAGCTACTGCTGAAGCCGCTTTAGGAGAATATAATTCGGCTTTAAGCCATTATAAAACCTTTAAAATCTTTTCCGATAGTATTAATAATATAGCAAGCGTCCGGGCCTCAGAATCCTATCAGGCAGAATATAACTTTTCAAAAAAAGAACTTGAATTTGAGCGAAAAAGCCTTGAGCAACGATGGCTCATTTTTTCAGCAATCGCGGGTATCATTTCAATAGGGATCATTGCCCTACTCGTCAATAGAAACAGACAAAGACTCAACAAAGCCAACCTATCGCTCAACAACCAAAATGTACAAATTGAAAAACAAAAAGTTTCCCTGGAATCCACACTGGATCAATTAAAAAACACACAAAGCCAACTAATCCATGCTGAAAAAATGGCCTCAATGGGAGAATTGACTGCAGGCGTAGCCCACGAAATTCAAAATCCGCTCAATTTCATCAACAATTTTGCAGAAGTGAGCAGGGAACTCATTGAAGAACTGAAAGAATTGATAGATACAGAGGATACCAAGGAAATAAAAATACTTGCGGAAGAAATAAATGGTAATCTTGAAAAAATTGAAACGCATGGAAAAAGAGCAGATAATATTGTAAAAAGTATGCTTTACCATAGCCGGACAAGCAACAAAAACCCGGAAATAACCGAAATAAATTTACTTGTTAAACAGTACATGAATTTAAGTTTCCATGGGCTAAAAGCAAAAGATAAAGCCTTTAATGCACAGATGACTATGACGCTCGATCCTGCCTTAGGGCCCATCAAGGTCATTCCCAATGAATTAGGGCGAGCGCTGCTCAACCTCTTCAACAATGCCTTCTATGCCGTAAGCGAAAGAAATAAAAAAGAATTAAATACGGAAAACTATGATTCAAAGAGTCTGGATAAATACCACCCCCTCGTATCAGTCTCCACACAAACGGCCAAAGATCATATCAAAATAATCATCGAGGATAATGGTACAGGAATACGTGCCCCTGTACTTTCAAAAATATTTATGCCATTTTTTACCACCAAACCATCAGGATCTGGAACCGGTCTTGGACTGTCATTAACTTATGAAATCATTACCAATTTGCACAAGGGTAAACTCGAGGTAGAAAGTGAGGAAAATCTTTTCACCCGGTTCACTATCATTCTTCCAACCTGATTTGTACACGATTAATACCTTTTTTGTAGGAAAACAAAATAGTTCGGATATTTACCTCCAACCATGACACTGATTCTTCTATCCTTTATATTAGCTAATTACCTCAAAAAGAAGCTTTTGGATGATGCCGCCAAAAAAAAATGGCTGCTCATCTTCAATGCCATTCTTATTTTCACTCCCATTCTCTTTATAGCCTACTATACTTTAAATGAAAGTAAAATCATTCGGTGGGCTGGAAATGTTGTAGCTGTTTATTTACTGGTAATCTGCCTTCGTGAAGAGACTTTCAAAAAACTCAAACTTATTACCGTTGCCATTACACCTTTGGTTGTAATATCCGTTATTGGAGACTTTTTACGACTGATTAACCCAGGCTTTTTAAAGGATTTCAAGTCCTATATCAACATTGCAAAAACCTTTTCCCTCTTTTGGCTGGTTGGTATTTTTATCCTTTATCGCAGGCAAATAAAGGCTCAGGAAAAAGAACATTTGCAGCGAGCTATTGAAATGGAAGAAAACCGCAAAAACCTGGAGCGCAAAGCTGAACTGGAAAATATGGTTCAGGAGAGAACAGCAGAAATAACCGCTCAAAAAGAAACACTCGAGGCTACCCTCGCCGAATTAAGTTCGACCCAACAACAATTGATTCATTCTGAAAAAATGGCCTCCCTTGGGGAATTAACAGCAGGGATTGCACATGAAATTCAGAATCCCTTAAACTTCATCAATAATTTTTCTGAATTAAATGCGGAGCTTACAGAGGAATTGGTAGAAGCGCTGGAGAGAAAAGAGTGGGACGACATTAAAGATATCGCAGGCACCATCAGAGACAATTCCTTAAAAGTTGCTCATCATGGTAAAAGGGCCGACAGCATAGTAAAAAGTATGTTGCAACATAGCCGGGGAGGTGGTAAACAAAAAGAGCCGGTCGAAATGAATCTTTTGGCTGACGAGTGTATCCGTCTGAGTTTTCATGGCATGCGGGCAAAAGAAAAATCTTTTAATGCAAAAATAGAAACCCATTTAGCCGAAAACCTGCCTAAACTTAACGGCATTGCTTCGGAATTAGGAAGGGTAATGCTCAACATAAGTACCAACGCTTTTTATGCGGTACTCCAAAAATCAAGGTCTGGAATTGAGAATTACAATCCCACCGTTTGGTTGGAAACCAAAGAAGAGAATAATCAAATAAAGATATCTTTCAGGGACAATGGAACCGGCATCCCCAAAAAAGCTATCGATAAAATATTTCAACCATTTTTTACCACAAAGCCCACCGGAGAGGGCACAGGTCTCGGATTATCAATGAGTTACGAAATTATTACAAATGTGCATGGGGGTGAATTAAAGGTCGATTCTGTTGAAGGAGAAGGAACCAACTTTACTATTTTACTCCCTTTAAATGGGAAATAATTAAACTTTTCCTTCAAATACTTTGAAAGAATATATTAAAATAATAATTAAATTAAGAACATAATGAAAAATATCCTTGTTGTTGACGATGAAGTTGATGTTCAGATTCTTTTTGAACAGCGGTTTCGCAGGGAAATCAAAAATGGTGATTGTACATTTAAATTTGCCCTAAGTGCTGATGGTGCACTTGAGTATCTTAAAGAAAATGTAGATTTAGTAGATTTGGTCCTGTCTGATATCAATATGCCGGGCAAAACAGGTCTTGAACTGTTGAAAAAAATAAAAGAAGGTTTTGTTCATCCGCCACCTGTGGTGATGATGATTACTGCCTATGGGGATGATGAAAACTACAAAAGAGCCATAGAACTCGGTGCTGATGACTTTTTTACCAAGCCTCTTGATTTTACTAAACTTAAAGAACGCATAAATAAATTATAATATGTCCAAAATATTGGTAGCAGATGATGAGGCTGACCTGGAAGTTTTAATTAAACAAAAATTTCGTAAACAAATCAGGGAGTCTAAATACGAATTCCTTTTTGCGCTCAATGGCATCGAAGCACTACAACAATTGAAGGATAATCCAGATATTGAAATGGTGCTAACAGACATTAATATGCCTGAAATGGACGGCCTGACCCTGCTTACCCACTTACGCGAAAAAAATCCAATGCTACAATCTGTTATCGTTTCCGCTTATGGCGATATGGAAAATATTCGCACGGCTATGAACCGCGGTGCATTTGATTTTATAACGAAACCTGTGAATTTCGAAGACCTTGAAATCACAATGAATAAAACACTTTTGCATGTAAAACATCTGAAAAGTACCCTACTAGCCATCAAGGAAAATAATATCCTGAAAATGTACGTAGATCAAAACGTACTCAATTTTATGAACAAACAGGAATTCGAAGCCAGTTTAATGCGCAACGAATCCATTGAAGCAACAGTCGTTTTTATTGATATTTGTGGTTTTACTGAGATTAGTGAAACACAAGCCCCCGACGAAGTTGTTAACTTACTCAACAATATATTTGATGTAATGGTAATAGAAATACTCGCCCATGATGGGCAGGTAGATAAATTTATTGGCGATGCTATTATGGCCGTTTTCAAAGGAGATTTTCACCTCGACCGTGCCATAGATACCTCAATTATAATAAGGAACAAAATTAAAAATATGACCAAACTGATTGAAGGTTACAACGCAAATGTTTCAACCGGAATCAATAGTGGTGATATGATTAGCGGCAATATTGGCTCCGTTAGCTTGCGCAGGCTCGACTATACCGTTATTGGTGATAACGTAAACCTTGCACAGCGGTTACAATCTGTGGCAGAACCTGGACAAATTCTTATAAAGGAATCGGCATACCAAGTGGTAAAGGAATCTTTCAAATGTAAACCCGTTGGAGAAAAATATTTAAAGCACAAAGCCAAACCGGTCATGCTTTATGAAGTACTCGATTAATTAATTGTTTTAAAAATTTGGTTCCAGTTTGTGCTGGGTGTAAAAATCAAGCACATGCGCCACCACTTCTTCCGGGGTATCCAGTATTTTAAAAAGATTCAGGTCTTCCACACTGATATTCTTCTCCGTTTCCCACATCACGTTCCGTACCCAATCTATCAGTCCCTTCCAATAGGCAGAACCCACAAGAACCATTGGAATTCTGTGTATTTTTTGAGTTTGTACCAGCGTGATGGTTTCAAAAAATTCATCCATCGTACCAAATCCTCCTGGCATCATTATAAATCCCTGAGAATACTTAACAAACATCACTTTCCTTACAAAGAAATAATCGAAATGGAGACTTTTATCCCGGTCGATATAAGGGTTGTTGTGTTGCTCAAAAGGCAAATCAATATTTAGTCCAACTGATTTTCCACCAGCAATTGATGCCCCTTTATTGGCAGCTTCCATAATACCAGGCCCGCCACCGCTTATTACCCCAAAACCTTCAAGTGCCAGTTGTCTTGCAATTTCTGTAGCCAACTCGTAGTATGGTTCACCAGATTGAGTGCGGGCACTGCCAAAAATACTGATACAGGGCCCTATCCGGCTCAACTTTTCAAAACCATCGACAAACTCAGCCATGATCTTGAAAATTTGCCAGCTACTATGTGCTTCGCTTTCCTCCCATTTTCTTGGCTTATGAAATTGCGTTATTTCTTTCATATGGTTTGTCATTGGTATATCTACAAAAATGCAGGATAATCCTCAATATCCCACAATCCATCTTAATTTAGTTAGGTTTTTCAGCTTTCCATACGAACCATAACCTTTCTATTCAAGGGATCTTCCTTTTTACTTACAAGCCACAAACCAAGAAAAGTAATCAGCCCATTTACAAGCAACAACTCAATACCTATCTGATAACCGTTGGTAATCTGAGGAATAAGTTTAGAAAATAAATAACTCAATAAGGGCGCCATCAAAGCAATCCCAAGAATATGCCATCCATCCTTTACTATTCGCCGCGTAAGAATTCCAAACGCAAACAATCCCAGTAAAGGTCCGTAAGTATATCCGGCCAGGTCAAGAATTACGTCAATTACACTCTTATTATCAATCACTTTAAATATAACAATAGCCAGCAAAAAGATAATGGTAAACGAAAGGTGAACGGTTAAACGGGTCCTTTTCTTCTGCTTTTCGTTCAAATCATCCCTGCGCTTCAAACCAAGAATATCAATACAAAACGAGGAGGTAAGGGCCGTAAGTGCCCCATCAGCACTAGGAAAAAGAGCTGATATAAGCGCTATTATAAAAATGATTCCTACCGCAGGTGGCAAATAATTAAGCGCAATAGTTGGAAAAATATCATCCCCGATAATGTCTTTTCCATTGAGCAGAAAGCCAGTGCCCCCACCCTGATTGGCATAATTACCCCCCTGCTCCATAGCAAACAAATACAAAAGGCCACCCAATAGCAAAAACAGGAAATTCACCACCATGATAACCGTACTAAAGCTCATCATGTTCTTTTGTGAATCTTTTAAATTCTTGACACTTATATTTTTTTGCATCATTTCCTGATCAAGCCCAGTCATGGCGATGGTAATAAAAGCACCTCCAACAATGGCCTTCAAAAAATACCCTTTGTTATTCAATTCAAAATTGAAAATACGGGTATATCCTTTTTCTGTCAGGGTACTCATAGCGCTGCCAAAGTCGAGTTGCAATTGACTTAAAATATAGATGATGCAAACAACGAGTCCTGAAAGCATCAACAAAGTCTGTAACGTATCGGTATACACAATGGTTTTTACCCCACCCTCAAAAGTGTAGAGCAATATCATCAGTAATATAACAAGCGTTGTGACAATAAATGGAACCCCCATTTTATCCAGAATAAATATCTGCATTACATTGATAACAAGGTATAACCTTGCTGTAGCCCCTACCGTGCGGGAGGTAATAAAAAACAAAGCACCTGTTTTGTAGGCAATATTCCCAAATCTTTGTTGCAGGTAGTTGTAAATAGAAGTTAGATTGAGCCGGTAATACAAAGGCAACAACACATAAGCGATAACTAAATAACCTATAAAATATCCAATGACTATCTGAAAATAGGCAAACCCATTATAAGTACCATCTGCAATTACCTTACCCACGGTACCCGGAACACTTACAAAAGTTACCCCGCTGAGCGAGGTTCCAATCATACCAAAAGCCACCAACATCCAGTTGCTGTTTTTGTTACCAATAAAAAAAGTATCATTGTTGCTGTTCCTACTAGTATACCAGGCAACGCCCAATAGGATTGCGAAGTAGGCAAACACAAACAAAAGAAGTACGGTAGAACTCATAAAGAACGGATAATGGTAAACAATACTAAAAATACTTGCGTAAAAGAAAGCAAAAAAACGCAAAGAACAAGAAGAAACCCGCAAAATGTTAAATCCAGGCAAACTTATTAATATGCTGCGCTAAGAAAATCCTTTTTTTGCAATCCAACCAATTATCTTCTTATTTTAAGTAAGAGAACCATCATCAAAATAAACGAAATGAAAACGAGTCATCAACCGATTAAAAGTCTTGCTGTTTTTTGTGGGTCAAAACCGGGGATCAACGAACTCTTTATGCTGCATGCAAAGATCTTAGGCGGGCTGCTTGCACAAAACGGATACAGAATTATCTATGGCGGGGGAAATAAAGGGCTGATGGGTGCTGTTGCAAATGCCGCCATGGCAGCCTCGGGAACCGTAATTGGCATTATCCCTGAAACCTTGAGAAGCCGGGAACATGCGCATCAGGACATTACCGAACTAAAGATTGTACCTGATATGCATACCCGAAAAAAAATGATTTACGAGTTGTGTGATGCTGCCATTATTTTACCGGGTGGGTTCGGTACCATGGACGAAATGTTTGAAATGCTTACATGGAACCAACTAGCTATCCATGACAAACCAATATTGATCCTGAATACGGGTGGTTTTTATACCGACCTCTTTCAAATGATACAGGTGATGCATTTGAATGAATTCCTATACGATCCACTGGAAAAAAGAGTACAGATATTTGATGTTCCCGACAAGATAATTGCCCACCTTCAAGCAAATCAGAAGGCATAACCGATATTGATAAAGGCACGGGTACCATAGGGGGAACGTGGATCCTGTGCCAGGTCGTACTGCACAGAAAGCAACATACCCCTACCCCTGCCCCGGTCACCGTTTCCTCCGCCCAATACAGCACCTGCTCCTACCAGAAAGCTTGGTATCCAGGATGCTTGCAATTTTTCATCCGGACGGCTATCTCTATATTTTATTTTTCCCCAGCTATAATTCATTTCGGGTTGTGCCGATACAAATAAAAAGTTCGTAGGAAATACACGTCCGAAAACACTTAATCCCGCATACCCATAATTCTCCCGAAACAATTCATTGCCAGTATTGAAGCTTCTGGTTTTAATGCTCGTTGCTACATAATTCACTCCCACGCCGGCAGTTACAAATTCGCTAAACTGATAACCCACCTGTGGAGACAGATTTATAAAAGTAAAATCACCAAAATTCAATCCTAAGTTCCCCCCATAAACCAACTTTTTTGGATCAAATTTCCCATCCCGCACCTGTGTATCCTTATCGGGAGGGTTATTGCGCTGCGCCTCCACCATTTTACTGAGCAATAGAACCGTTAATACTAAAAATACATGCCTCATAATTTTCATTTTGTATTTTACGAAGTTAAGATGCCAAAAATTAAATTCCAATCTACATCTTTGCAACCATGCATCCCGGAGAGTTATTTATCAAAGATTTCACGTACGATCTTCCAAATCAACGTATTGCCCAATATCCGCTTACACCAAGAGATAGTTCTAAATTACTGGTGTACCGTAACGGGCAAATGGAAACCAGCCAATTCAGACATTTATCCAATTATCTTCAGGCAGAAAGTCTCCTCGTGTTCAATAATAGCCGGGTAATTGAGGCACGGATTTTTTTCCAAAAGGAAACCGGGGGCAAAATAGAAATATTTGCCCTTGAACCCGATGAAAAAGGACTCGATATTACGCAAGCTATGGGTGCGGAATGTGGCATCATTTACCGCTGTATGGTAGGAGGTGCCTCCAGGTGGAAAGCAGGGACCCTTCTAAAAAAACAGGTAGAAACACCTTCTATATCTTTTATCCTTTCGGCTGAAAATTTGGGTAGAGTTGATGACAGTTACAGAATCAGGTTCTCCTGGCAACCCCAGCATCTATCCTTTGCTGAAGTATTGCATGAAGCCGGCGAAATCCCCATTCCACCATACCTGCAGCGGCAGGCCGAGGCTTCGGATGCTGTTACCTACCAAACCATTTATGCCCGGGCCGATGGTAGCGTGGCCGCTCCAACTGCGGGATTACATTTTACACCCCAACTGCTTCAAGACCTTGAAGATCAGAAAACAGATAAAGCATTTTTAACCCTTCATGTGGGTGCTGGCACCTTTTTACCGGTCAAAAGTGATACTATATCCGGGCATCAGATGCATGCCGAATTTATTGAGGCCGACGAAACCCTTCTTCGCCAATTGATGGAAGCTAACACAGTAATACCGGTTGGCACTACAAGTATGCGTACCCTGGAAAGCTTGTATTGGATGGGAGTAAAAGCATATTATCAACCCGACATCTCTTTGGCTGAACTCGAAATGCAACAATGGGAGGTTTATGAAAAGTGGGATAAAAAAGCTATTCAACGAAACGAAGCCTTACAATCATTAAAAAATTGGTTACATAAAAACCAACAGCAAAAATTGGTTACCAAAACCCAGATTATAATAGCCCCGGGGTATTCTTTTGGGATTTGCAAAGGACTTATCACCAATTTTCACCAGCCTCAAAGTACACTCCTTTTGTTGGTTTCAGCATTAATTGGAAGCAACTGGCGAAAGGTTTATGAATATGCACTTGAAAACGAATACCGTTTTTTAAGCTACGGAGATGGTTCGCTTTTACTGCCTTAATGGAACCCATAGATCAGGAAGCAAGGGGCATTTCCACAATAAAAGTACTTCCTTTTCCGGGAGTACTTTCTACCTTTATCTTCCCTTTATGAGAGTCAATGATGGTTTTTACATAACTCATACCGAGGCCAAACCCTTTTACATTGTGTATATTACCAGTATGCGCCCGAAAGAATTTCTCGAAAATTCTCTTTACCGATTCCCTGCTCATTCCTATACCCTTATCCTCTACCCGGATAAAAATCATTTTAGGATTTGGATTCATAGTACTGATAGTTATTTCCGGAATATCTTTAGAATATTTGATGGCATTGTCAATCAGATTACTGATCATATTGGTAAAATGTTGCTCATCGGCAAGTATCTGAACCTTTTCCGCAGCAAGATGCAAGTTAAAAACCCCTTCCCTTTCTTTTAAAACAAGATCATAATTTTGAAGCGCATGATGAATAATATCATTCGCCGAAATAAGCTTTTTATTAAGTGTGATATCCTGCTTATCCAGCGCCGCAGCCTGTAAAATGGTTTCCACATGCTTATTCATGCGCATGTTCTCTACCTTGATGATCCCTTTAAAGTAACTGAGCTTCTCAGGATTATTCAATACTTTTTCATTATTCAGTGCATCTACCGCCAGCGAAATGGTGGCTATTGGTGTCTTAAATTCATGGGTCATATTATTGATAAAATCCCCCTTGATTTCACTTAATTTCCGCTGATTGATCATGGTTCCAACCGTTAGGAAAAATACAAACATGATGAACAAGGTAAACAATATGGCTCCAAATAGTTCCGCATAACTCTGCTTAAAAACAAGGTTATGATAATTGGGAATAATCACATGGATGAATTCGGTAGGCAGTAAACCCTCCGACCAACTGCCAGTAGGCTGTTCCAGCGGATAAATAAGTTGTTTATTATTCACACTGTCCGCAAGCAACTCCATAAAATTGGGAGATTGCATTTCCACATTCATCAGATTGACATTATTGGTAATTGCAAACTCGAACCGTGCAGATGGAACCTTATTGGCTCTGAAAGCCTCAATCAATTTCTCACCAATTTCGAATTGTGTGTAACGATCTTTTACCAAAGTAGGATATTCTCCCATTAACGACAAAGTAGTACGTCTTCGGCTGCTGATCAATGACAGCCTGTTTCCGGAGTTTCCAATTTCACGTCCTACCATATCTACACTACGAACTAAATGATCGTATAACTGCTCTTCTTTTACAAGCATCAGGTTTTTGAAGTGCGTGTATTGGAGATATATGATCCCAATAAGCGAAATAGAAACCAATACAATAATGACTGGAAATACTTTTTTCATCTTAAACAATTATACAGAACAAAGTCAAATAATAGCATAGTTTTTCTTTAAAGCACTATAATATCTGTAATCTACAAATGTAAGGGACTCCCTGTCTTATACAAATTATCAGGCTGGCTTTTTAACGAAAGAATCGGCTTCGAAACAATTCCTCCAAAAAAAATCAGTTGAACCATGGATTATTTGGCATTCTGTCTTAATTTTCAGTTATGATTGAACCAACTGCAGGCGCCATACTCATATCTGATCCGTTTTTAAAGGACCCGAACTTTATGAGAACTGTTGTATTTCTTTGTGAACACAATGCTGAAGGTAGCTTTGGCTTTGTACTCAACCGTCCTTTTGATCAGACACTTGATCATTTTCTACCCGACTTATCGGGGCAGACCATCCCCGTTTTTTACGGAGGACCTGTACAAACGGATACGCTGCATTTTCTGCACCGGCTACCAGAATTTATAACTGGTGGGCAGGAAGTAGCAGATGGAATATTTTGGGGTGGTGATTTTAATAGTGTGATCTCTCTGATTATGAAAGGAAGAATGAACCCGGCTGATATTCGTCTTTTTCTGGGGTATAGTGGCTGGAGCAGTGGGCAACTGAACGAGGAATTAGGAAGTAAAAGCTGGCTGACTATTATGGGAAAAGCAAACCTCGTTTTTAATACCGATAGCCAGAAAATATGGCCCGATGCCATACGCGAAATGGATGATAAGTACCATCCTATAATAAATTATCCCATTGACCCCCAACTAAATTAAAACGATTACTGCCTGCAATAGGCAATAAAAAAAGTTAGGTGACCCATTTAAGAGGATCACCTAACCTTTTTTATGCTTTATATTTATTGTACCGAAAAAGTAATAGGCTGCGAATGCCGGTACTTTACTTTCTTACCGTTTTGTTCTGCAGGAATCCAACGAGGCCCTGCTTTTATAATACGTACCGCTTCTTCAGCAAGTCCATAACCAGGGTTATTAACCGCTACCACATCGCTGATAGAACCGTTTTCATCAATCACAAACTGAACAACGACCGTTTCCTTGTTTATTTCATCTATAGCAGCATCAGGTATATGCAAATACTTCTGAAGATACCGTACCCATTCATTTACGCCTCCCGGAAAACTTGCCACCTTTTCTACCTTTGTATAAATAGTGGGAGGCTCCGGTACCACAACAGTTGGAGGAGTAGTTGCTTTTCCTGCAATGTTACCTTTTTCCTCTTGTATTGGGGGTACTACAATATTATTATAAACATCCCCAGCAGAAGTTATTAAACCTATGGCCGCTTTTTCCAGTCGCTTTAATTCTGGAACCGGCTTATCTATTTCTTCCTCATTTACAATCAAAGGCTCCGTAAATATTTCTGTTTGAAATTTAGGAACAGCCGGGGCTGAGATCTTGGGAACATTGGGGGGATGAAGTACGGGCGGTTTTACCAACTGATGACCGCCATCTGTCCAATCCGGATTTTTTGGTATAGCTACCTGTGAAGACCCGCCAAGAAGAAAAAAGAACAAACCACAAATAAAAAGCATCATGGCCATAGCAATATATAAGTGTTTGTTGTAGGCCTTTCTTATTTGGTAGGCGCCATAATCCTGGTTTCTATTTTGAAATAAAATGTCTTGCATAGAGGCATTAAGCAACTGATTTGGAGTAAGCATAAAAAAATGATTTAGTTATCCCTTAAGATCCCCAAAACAGCTTATTCCATACCATACTACTTTATTTTCAATAAACTATTACAAAAAAGGACCCCTCAATTGAGGAGTCCTTTTTTGTAATAGTTAAATTAATAATTTTACTCAAGACGGAAAGTGATCGCCTGTATGTGGCGGTAAATTACTTTACGACCATTTTGTTCTGCAGGCTTCCATTTAGGTCCCCGTTTGATAATCCGAACTGCTTCGTCAGAAAGACCATCTCCAGGATTATTCAAGGCTTGTACTTCACTTATGTTTCCTTCTTTATCTACAATGAACTGTACCCTTACTACACCTTGTGTACCATTATCAATGGCATCATCAGGATAGCGAAGATTTTTCTGCAGATAACGGGTCCACTCGCCTTGTCCTCCAGGAAATTCAGCTGGGTTTTCCACCTTGGTAAAAACCTTCTCGTAATCTTCTTCCTGCACTTTTGGTGCAACTACTTCCGCTACACTTTTACTTTCTACAGGGGGAGCAACCATACCAATATCTTTTGTTCCTTGCTGATTGATAGTTCCGATTTTTGCTTCCTGTATCTTTTCGATTTCAGGTGGCTTTTCCTCCTCCTTTACATCCTCATCCTTTACAATTTTAGGAGGGGTAAATTTTGCAATTTCCACTTTAGGCGGCTCCGGTGGCTTTGGTGGGGGCGGTGGCGGAGGTGGAGGTGGCGGGGCTTCCCGCTCTTTCACTTCTGTTAACTGCACGTCATCCACGTTAAGCATCACAGACTTATCGTCTTTAGTGGAATTGGCAATAATAGAACTTGCAAAAATGGCAAGGCATACTGTAGCCGTAACGAGTAAAGCTGTCAACATTCGTTTACCATATGCCCGCCGAAGCTCATAAGCACCGTACTCTTTATTGCGGCCATCGAAGACGATATCAAGCAGATCCGAACTTAAAATTTTATTTACTTCCATAGCTTGTTGTTTTGCTATTTAGATTCACAATTTACAGAAATTCCATAAATTAATTTCCAGTATTTCCTCCACCGGAGGCCGTAATTAATTCCTTTTCACTTTCAGAGACGTCCACCATTGCATATCTTTTAATATCTGCAATAGTCATTTCATCCAAAGCATCTACTACATCCGCAAAAGTGCAATCTGCTGTAGGTTTAATAACAATCATAAGATCATCTACAGGAGTCCTTTCCTTCTTGTCCATAATTATATCACGAACGTCCTTAAAAGGAGCCTGTTTGAAGTTGCCTCCATCTACCTGAAGAATTCCTTCGTAGTAATATACACTTCTGTCTTTGTCGAGCAGCAAGGTCAAAACCCCCGACTCTTTCGTTTTATTGAGGTCCTCGGGGTTATCAGTATCTTTTGGAAGATAAAGATTCATTGCCGTGGGAGCACTCATAGTAGTGGTAAAAATAAAAAAGGTAATCAGGAGAAAAGCGAGATCTACCAGAGGAGTCAAATCCACCCTTGTCGATAACTTTTTACTTTTCTTTACACCCGGTCCTTTTTTATGACCACCACCACCGTCGCCTTCGCCTAAATCAGCCATAAAATTAGTTTTTACAGATTATGAAATCATTCATTAATAGATTCTTTTTTTGCTCTCTTAGAAAGTGGCGATCCACTTGGTATAGGTTGCTGACTGGTAATAATCTGGAATTTCATTTGATCATTTTTCTTAAAAGCATCAATTACCCCCTTAAACGCAGGATAATTTACCGCCTTGTCACCTTTTACCATAAGATTCAACTTTTCACCCAGAAAAACATTGTTTACAGATTGAATCCACTCATTCATCTCATTATTAGCAGAATCTTTCACTGGAATACCCGGTAAGGCCGCTGGATTCCGTTCATCTTTATTCCTGCCCAAATAAGATTTCATAGTATTGAGTGGTGATGCAAAAAAATCTACGGTGGAAGCCGCCTGTACTTCGGCAGGTGTAAGTGTAAGCCCCAATCTTTTATTGAGGTCATCCACCACTTCTACCCGACGATTTTCCTCCGTAAAGGAAATGAATATCCTTCCATCAGGACCAATTGTTACTAAACATTGATCTTCTGCCAATGCTTCTTTAGAAGATACCGAACTCGGAGTAACTATTGCAATAACCTCCGCTGCTTTAAATTTTGTAGTAAGGATAAAGAACGCAAGCAGCAAGAAACCCACATCGCAGAAGGCTGTCATGTCTACCCAGGTACTTTTCCTTGCAATTTTTCCTCTACCCATAGTATCAATTTATTTACAGTTATTTGATGAGATCCATTTTATAAAGGATTCCATAAAATATGGAATCCTTTTTTAAAATTATTTGTACAAAGAACCAAAACTTTGAGTCAGTGTAAATCCGGATTCGTCAATACCATAAGTGATCGCATCAATACGGGTGGTAAATACGTTGTAGAATACAAGAGCCACCGCAGAAGTACCAATACCCAAAGCGGTATTATACAAGGCTTCGGAAATACCTACCGCCAACTTTGATGCCGCCTGAGAGCCACCTTCATCACCCAAGGAGGCAAACGCCTTAATCATTCCCATTACTGTACCCAACAAGGCAACGAGCGTAGCCAAAGAGGTAATGGTAGAAAGAAATACCAGATTCTTTTCAAGCATTGGTAATTCTAAAGCCGTAGCTTCTTCTACCTCTTTCTGAATGGCCATAATTTTCTGATCTGTATCCATTTCAGAATTGGTTGTCATTTCTTCATACTTACGAAGACCTGCCTTCATTACATTACCTACACTACCTTTTTGCTTATCGCACTCACCGATTGCAGCTGCAAGGTTTTTGTTGGCAAGATGGTATTGTACTTTCCTTACAAATTCAGCAATACTTCCTTTACCCGTAGCCTTACCAATGGTAAGCGCTCTTTCAATGGCAAAAGTGATGGTCATCAAAAATAATCCGATGAGAAGGGGTACAATAATTCCACCTTCGTACATACGTACAAATGCATTCAAAGGGCCTTCGTGGGTTGGCCAGAAAGAGGTTGATGAACCTTCTACATAAGGCTTTGCGAAATTGCTTGGGTTCCCCAATAGAAAACGCCAGATAGCATAACCGGCGATTACGCAGGCAACAGGCGCAATCCAACTTATACTATTGCCCTCTTTTTTGGGTTGAACGGATGTTGCGGCTTTTGCCACGGTTGCAGTAGGTTTGTTTTCTGCCATGATTGTCGTTTTTTAGTGAACAAACTTCGTTTTGTTGTGAAAAAATTGGTTGTTTAAGCTACAATGTTAAAGATTTTTTGTCTTATGACCTATGTAGCCTTATTATTTTTTTATGGGGGCAAATTAGGGAATATTTAAGATGCTGAGGTATTCATTGTCATTTTTTCTAAAAAAAATGTTTTTGATTAAATATTATGATGCCTGGCCAAAGGCTTTTTATGCAAATACCTTCCAATAGGGCTATAAATTATATTTCCCATTTATTTAGTTAGAATGATCGAGGGTTTAACTAAATTCTGGTAAATACAGGAATAGTATCTTTTTTTGAACAAAACATGTTACCGACTCACCTTCTGTATTATATTGTACCTTTTTCCTGCTAACTGCTATCTCAAAAAAAAATTAAATCAAAAAATAGAATCAATGTTAAAAACAACAAGACTTGTCTTATCCCTTGCAATTGCAGGGGTGTGTTTCACGGCTTCGGATGCGCAACGCAGGCCGGCCACACCAACCAAACCGGAAGTTTCTTCCGATACCACCAAGCCGAAACCGGCAGCACCGGCTAAGCCCGCCAAATCGGGGCCCAAGGCTTTTAAAGATGTAGTTGGCAGTAAGGCCAATGCTCAAATGGGTATGTTCAATGTTTATGAAACTGATGGAAAGCATTATTTTGAAATTCCATATAAAATGATGGGAAGGGATATACTTACCGTAACCCGGATTTCAAAAAGCGGAGCGGGATTCCGTACCGGGGGCAGTGGTTATGCCGGGGATGATATCAACCAAACAGTTATCCGGTTTGAAGCTGGACCCAATGACAATGTTTTCATAAAAAGCATCAATATGCTTGAAAAAAGTGTGGATAGCACAGGTGGTATGTACTGGAACGTGGAAAACAGCAACCTGCAGCCTATTGCAGCGGCATTCGACATTAAAGCTTATGCCAAAGATTCGGCTACCGGAGTAATAATTGATATGACTGAATTTCTTGCCGGAGACAATGATATTTTCTTTTTTGACTCCAGAGCCAAAAGGGGATTCGGACTCAGTAGTCAGCAAAAAGATCGCTCCTATACTCTGGGTGTAAAGACTTTTGCAGGTAATATTGAAATTCGTACCGTAAAAACCTATACCCGTTCTGCTCCTTCCAACGGTCCGGGCGGCCCTCCGGGAAGCGGCGAACCAGCTACAATTGAGTTGAATACCTCGCTGGTATTGCTGCCCGAAAAGCCTTTACAGCCCCGTTTGTTTGATGATCGGGTAGGTTACTTCACTTCACAGGCTATTACCGATTTCGATCGCAACCCACAAGGTGTAGAAACCATCCGTTACATCAAGCGCTTCCGTCTGGAGCCTAAACCAGAAGATATGGAGAGGTATAAGCGGGGTGAAATGGTTGAGCCCATTAAACCTATTGTATATTATATTGATCCTACAACACCTAAAAAATGGGTTCCTTACCTGATTTTAGGTGTAAATGACTGGTCGATTGCATTTGAAAAGGCTGGTTTTAAAAATGCCATCATTGCAAAAGAAGCGCCAACTAAAGAACAAGACAGCACCTGGAGCCTTGAAGATGGCAGCCATAACGCTATAGTATACAAGCCTTCGCCTATTGCTAATGCCAGCGGACCCAGCATCATCGACCCAAGAAGCGGTGAGATTATGGAAACACACATCAACTGGTACCATAATGTAATGAGCTTGTTGCGCAACTGGTATATGGTGCAAACCGCTGCAGTAGACCCAAGTTCACGCAAAATGGTTTTTGAAGACGAATTGATGGGTCAGTTGATTCGATTTGTAAGTAGTCACGAAGTAGGACATACCCTTGGACTACGTCATAATTTTGGATCTTCCAGCAGCGTACCTGTTGAAAAATTACGCGATAAAGCCTTTGTTGAAGCAAATGGTCATACCCCTTCTATTATGGATTATGCCCGTTTTAACTATGTGGCACAGCCCGAAGACAACATCGGCCAGAGTGGTCTTTTTCCCAGAATTGGCGATTACGACAAATGGGCTATCGAATGGGGATACCGGCTGTTCCCCGACTATAAAACACCAGAAGCAGAATTAGCTATGCTGAATACCTGGATAATCAATAATCTTAAAAATGAAAGATTACATTGGGGTGACGGTGAAAGCAACCGCGATGATCCGAGAAACCAAACAGAAGATCTCGGTGACAATTCTATGAAGGCCAGCACCTATGGACTTAAAAATCTGCAAAGAATTCTGCCTAAACTACCCGAGTACACCAAAACTGAAAATGAAGATTTTGGCGGTTTAAGTGAAATGTACAATCAGATTATGGGGCAGTTTGGCCGCTATATCGGGCATGTATCCAACAACATTGGTGGCATTGAACGTACCCCAAAGCGTCAGGAACAAGCCGGACCTGTTTACCAGTTTACGGGAAAAGCACGTCAGAAAGAAGCTATGGACTGGTTGCAGACCAATGTTTTCAAAACGCCTACCTGGGTTTTCCAGAAAAACGTTTACGAGCTTACCACTGCCGAGCCTTTGCCAACAGTTGGAGGATTGCAAAATCGTGCGCTGGGAAGTCTCATTAGTGCTTCTACGGTAAACAACCTCCTGAAGGCCGAGACCGAGATGGGGAAAAGTGCCTACACGGTAACAGAAATGATGGATGACCTTAGAAATGGTATTTTCAGCGAACTGAAAACCAAAGCTCCTATTGACGTGTATCGCAGACAATTGCAGAAGTCTTTCGCCGAAAGGGTAATCAATATTGTTAACCCACCAACAAACTCTGGCCCGCAATTGCCTTTTCAATTCCGCGGACCAAGTATCAGCAGTACCGGTGATGGTTTAAGCATTGCTAAAGCCCAGTTGAGAAGCCTGCAGAGTGCTATCAGAACTGCCTTGCCTGCCATGACGGATGCAGCAAGCAAAAACCACCTGATGGATTTGCAGGACCGCATAAAAATGGCTCTTGAGCCTAAATAATTGACAAATTATTGCTAAAAAGAGGTCGGAATCTACTAAGATTGCGGCCTCTTTTTTACTTCACAATCAATTATATCGTTTAGACGTTAAGTTTACAACATGAAATCCCCATGGGCAGTGGCACAATCAGCGCAAATGATCATCAGGGATTCCATGTGGCAATTAAAAACCAGCAGCCGATAGGCAGTGCACTAAAAATGAACACATGAAATCGTTTTTTAAGAATCATCAGCAGACTTTTTGGATTGGATTAATTCTGGTTTCGGCTATTTCCGGATGTACAAAAGAATATAGTGCAGAGGACGGCGGATTGAATCCAAGTATAGCATTAACCCTTCAAGATGAGCGGTATGGTACTGGCGCCCGACAAGTTGCCGACGTTTACCTGCCGCCCAACCGCAACTCGAGCACAAAGGTTTTGGTGATGTTGCATGGAGGAAGCTGGGCGCAAGGGGATAAAGCAGATATCATTCCTTATATCACCGTAATCAGGGCTCAGATGCCTGATGTAGCTATCGTAAATATGAATTATACGTTGGCAAATGGTACACCCGCCACACAGTTTCCTGCCCAGATGAATGATATTAAGCAATTAGTTGATTACATAGCAAATCAGGCAAGTATCTGGAATGTCGGTACGAGCATCGGAATTACTGGAATAAGTGCAGGCGGCCATCTTGGGTTGCTTTACAGCTATGCCTATGATAATCCCAAGCGGGTAAAAGCAGTTGTGTCCATTGTAGGGCCAACCGATTTTTCAGATCCGCTTTATACTTCAAGTCCGCTTTTCCAGGTGGTAGCAAAAAACTTTTTAGGAAAAGCATGGAGCGAAGATGCCAACCTGCACCGCTCTGCAAGCCCTGCATTACGCGTTACAGCTACTTCTCCCCCCACTTTTATGGCTTATGGCACCATTGATGCTATTGTACCCATCACCAATGCTTTCACTCTTCGTGCCAGTTTGGTTGCAGCCGGTGTTACGCACACCTACCTGGAATATCCGAATAATGGACATGAATTGTCGCCGGCGGCCATCACGGATTTATTGCCGAGGTCAGTTGCCTTTTTGAGGGTTCATTTGTAATAAACAGAAAGTTATTCGTATCGTAATGCTACAATCGGGTCAAGTTTAGCCGCCTTACTTGCCGGGTACAACCCGGCTACAAGTCCTGTAATAAAGCAGATTACCACCCCGCCAAAGACCCAGTTCCAGGGGATTACAAAGGCTGTTTTAAGGTAAATGGCAAAGAAATTGCCTACAATAACCCCAAAGAAGATTCCGAACAATGCCCCCAAAAGACTGATTATAATTGATTCATATAAAAACTGACGCTTGATGCTTTGGGACGTGGCTCCGAGTGCCTTGCTCAATCCTACCTCTTTGGTCCGCTCAGTAACAGCAACCAACATAATATTCATGAGTCCAATAGCAGCTCCAACCAGGGTAATCATACCAATAGCGGCTGCTGAACCAGATATACCAGCTAAAAATCCGATAAATTGTTCAGCGATAGCATCGCTCTTATCAATAGCAAAGTTCTCCGTTTCCTGTACATCCAGCTTACGGATATTGCGGAAAACACCTGTTGCCTGCCCAACGGCATCTTCCAGCAGAGAAGGGTCACTTACATTTACCCCAATGCTGTAAGTATTGCCAGCACTGGAACTCCTGCGGATATTGTTGTAGGTGGTAATGGAAACATTATCAAGGTTTAAAAAGGCACTCGCACCCTTTTCCTCTAATACACCAATGACCCGATAAGGCAACCCGCTGATTTTTACAATTTTCTCTATAGCAAATAAGGCATCCCCGGCAAAACACTTTTTCAGTACCTCCTGCCCTATAACCACGACGTTGCGGCCGGTCTGTACATCCAATAAACTGAAATTACGACCCGCCTCCAGTTTATATCCATTCAATTCAAGATAGTTTTCGTCGCCCCCCTGCATGCTCACATTCGGATTGGTCTTGTTCGTACGACCCTCGGTAATATACTGAACCGTTTCTGCAAAGCCTCCCCGCAATGAAATGCTGACAATGGCAGGAAAATCAAATTGTTGTTTAAAGGCAAGCGCCTCCTGATAGGAAATGACCCGGCCCGCACTCGATTTTCTTTCTTTTTTTTCGCTCCCCTTCTTGGTTTTTTCAACACCGCCGTTGTTTCTTCCCAGAAAAAAATTACGATCCTTAAAACGGATATTAAATGAATTCGCACCCATGGTGCTGAAGCTTTCCCTTAAACTCTGGTTCATTGCCTGAATAGCCGTAATGATTCCGATAAGCGCCATAATTCCAAGCGCAATAATAGCTACCGTAATACCAGTTCTAAGCCTGTTGGACTTAATGGTATTCCAGGCAAGAACAAAAAGATCACTTATACGCATTGTACAAAATTACGCCATACCCCATTATACTCCATGGAGGGAATTAGATAAACGGATAGTTTACAGGATAAGACCGTGATTATCCTAGAAATAGAGATACTGAAGCAATAGTTGTGGCATAATACCTATGGCGAGGGTAAATATGGCTAAAACAAACAAACCATATTTAAAAGCAAGACTCGCTGGCAAAATATCAGAAGCGTCATCTTGTACCTCTTTAAAGTACATGGCCTGTATTACCCGGAAATAATAAAAAACACTAATGGCAGCACAAACCATGGCTAATATTACCAACCAAAGATAACTTCCTCCATTACTTAGGGCAGAGGCTACCATGTAATATTTGCCAAAAAAACCGGCGGTGAGTGGAATACCGGCAAGACTCAACAGAAAAACTGTTGCCATGGCAGCTAGTGCCGGTTCTTTTTTTGCCAAACCATTAAAGCCATTAAAGGTATAATCCTCCATTTTAAGCAGTATTGCAAAAAGCCCGATAGTGGCAAAACAGTATGCAGCCGCATATATCAGGATACCCTCAGTGGAAATATAGTTGTAAGAAAAAACTGCAAACATCATAAAACCTGCCTGTGCAATAGAGGAGTAGGCAAGCATGCGCTTAACACTTTGCTGAAAAACTGCTGTGATATTGCCCACCACCAGCGTTAAAGCAATAATAACAGATATAACCAGTTTCCACTTCTGACTTGGGAAAATACCGGTAGCACCCGCAAACAAATGAATAAAGGCAGCAAAAGCAGCCACTTTTACAATGGTAGCCATAAAAGCAGTAAAAACAGTAGGTGCTCCGTCGTACACGTCAGGTGTCCAAAAATGAAAAGGAGCCGCGCTTACTTTAAATGCCATGCTGATCAGTAGCAACAATACCCCGGTTATTAAATACAAACTAAGCGGAGATTCTGGCACATTGATTTTTGAAATGGCAATACTGCCGGTACCTCCATAAATAAATGCAATACCCAAAAGCATTATACCGGTTGAAAAAGCACCCATCAGAAAATACTTTAGCGAGGCTTCATTGCTTTTAAGGTTGCGCTTATCGGCACCCGTAAGAATGTACAATGGGATAGAAATAATTTCGATACCTAGAAATAACATTAATAAATTGTTGAAACTCGTAGCTAATCCAGCACCAGCAAGCACAAAAAAGATTAAAGCATAATACTCTGGTACATGCTTTCCAACCATTTCTATATGCCTCCCGCAAACAATAAAATACAATAAGGTTGCCATCAGTATAATGGCATTCATCAGCAGGCCGAACTTTGAGGTAACCAGCATATCCTTTACAGGCAGGTTCACCAGAGGACCCGTGCTCATTTCCACCAGATTAAGCAGAAACAACAGGGATATACCTACAATGGCAATATAGGTGATGGCCCGGTCATTTTTCACCAGCAATCCGGCAATCATCATGATAACACCCAGCAAGCCTGCAAATAAAATAAGGTTCATAATTGTATTTCGGTCAAAATATTCTTAGAAAAAATCAATTCAATATCATCAGGGCATCATGGCCATTTGCACAGCCTCCATACCTTGTTGCCCCAGTTTAATCATCGGGCCAGGGTAAACACCTACAATTAAAATCAAAGCAATAATGGTCAGCATAGCCAACCCTTCTGCCTTGCTCAAATCCTTGAAGGCAGCTTGACTGATTTCAGCACCATAAAATACCTTCTGTATCATACCAAGGGTATAAACAGCAGCAAGTATAATGCTGATGCCGGCCAAAACCGCAAACCATGGATTGTACTCAAACAAACCATTAAACATGAGGAACTCCCCTACAAAAGCGTTGGTTAATGGCAGCGCAATATTAGCCAATGCCACTACCACAAACAAAGCCGCCATCCAGGGAGCTTTTTGTGCCAGCCCACCCAATTCATTCATATTGCGAATACCGGTTTGACGCTCAATAATATCTACCACAATCCACAATCCGATGATATTGACACCATGGTTGAATAATTGTAAAATGGCTCCATCGTATCCGTAAGGATTATTTACAAAAAAAGCTGCACACATCAGTCCGATATGTGCTATAGAAGAATAGGCTATCAATCGTTTGATACTGTCTTGCCGCATAGCTATCAAGGACGCATATAACATGCCTACAATACAAAGAATTAAGACCGGCGTAGCCATTTTAGCTGCCATATCAGGAAATACCGGAAGCAGCCATCTTGCAACGCCAAACAATCCCATTTTAACCATTACTCCACTCAATACCATGGTGGTACCTGTCGGAGATTGCTCGTAAGTATCTGGTTGCCAGGTATGAAAAGGAAATATGGGCATCTTAATAGCAAAGGCCACAAAGAAAAACCAGAAAAACCAGGTTTGCTCTGTAAAAGTCAGTTGTACCTGCTTGTAACTTTCCCAGGCAAAGGACAAATCCGGTGTTTTGTAATAGAGATAGATAATCCCGATCAACATTAGCAACGAACCGGTAAATGTGTAAATGAAAAACTTAAAGGCTACGGGAATTCTTCTTTCTCCACCCCATTTACTTACAAGAAAATAAGTAGGAATAAGCGCCAGTTCCCAAAAGAAATAAAACAGGAGCGCGTCAGTAGAAAGAAATACGCCCATTAAACCTGCCTGTGTTAAAAGCATCAATGCGTAATAATGTGATGCATCCTTGTAATGATTGTCCCAGGTGGCAATAAAAATTAGTGGAAAACTAACCGCTGTCAAAAGGGTGGTTATTTTGCCTAATCCATCCAACTGAAAAGAAAAATGGCTGTTGAGACTTCCTAACCAAATCCGTGAATAGGTTGTCAGTTCACTACCGGCAGGCTGATACATAGCATAAAGAACCAATGCCAACAGCACCAATGATATTCCAAGGGAAGCAACTTTTGCCTGTCCCTCATTACGGGTAAAGAAAATACCCAATCCGGCCAGCAGAGGAATTAATATGAATAAAACAACGAGCATGTATAAATAATTATCTTTTTCAAAAAAAACTGTGTCTTTGAGTAGGTTACAATTTCAAATAATAAACCATCCAGATAAACCCGACAATGGCAACTACCATCATCAACACATAATTGCCCACATTGCCACTTTGTATCAAACGGAACTGACGGCTGAGATACAAAACCCCTTTTCCTACCCCATTCACCCCTTTATCAATTCCGGCTTTTTCAATAATATTTTTAAAGAAATTACCTATCCCCAGGATTGGCTTTACCACGATGGCATCGTACAATTCATCCACATACCATTTATTGGCAAGCACCTTACCCAGACCGCTTTCTGCCACACCATTATCGGAATATTTTTTATACTTATTTATGGCAAAAAAGATAATACCAACTATAAGGGCAGTCGAAACACCCATCAGCACCCATTCGGTACTGTGCTCAATGGCATGGGCTTCAGTAATTGCCATACTTTTCGCAAACACAGGTTCGAGGAAATGCTCCAGCCAATGAGCGTTTGGCGCAAATAATGCCGGAATACCGAGGTAACCTCCTGCAAAAGCGAGTATTGCCAAAACAATTAACGGGAAAGTCATGGAAGCCGGACTTTCATGAGGTGGATGGCTTTCGTCGCCCCGATACTTTCCCATAAAAGTCATAGCATACAATCGGAACATATAAAAAGCAGTCATAAGAGCAGCACCTAATGCCAGCGCATAAAGCACCGGACTTTTGGCAAAGGCCCCCATCAAAATTTCATCTTTAGAAAAGAAACCACTGAAACCCGGGATACCTGCAATAGCCAGACAGCCTATCAACATGGTAAAATGCGTAACCGGCATCATTTTTTTTAAGCCACCGTACTTGCGCATATCTTGCTCATGATGCATGCCATGGATTACTGAACCTGCACCGAGGAATAAAAGCGCTTTAAAGAAAGCATGTGTCATTACATGGAAAACGGCTCCCACATAGGAACCAACCCCTAATGCGAGGAACATAAAACCCAGCTGACTGACTGTAGAGTAAGCTAATACCTTTTTAATATCGTTTTGACGTAGCGCAATGGTAGCGGCCAGGATAGCTGTAGCCAATCCTATAATGGCTACCACACCACTTGTGGTTTGCGCCAGGGTGAACATAATATTACTGCGGGCAATCATATAAATACCCGCCGTTACCATTGTGGCAGCATGTATCAAAGCAGAAACCGGCGTAGGACCCGCCATAGCATCCGGCAGCCAGGTGTACAAAGGAATTTGCGCACTTTTACCAGTAGCGCCCAAAAGCAACAAAAGCGTAATTCCCACCAGTGCAGGATCGTTTACAGCAAGTTGAGCGGCCTGCGCCAACACCCCGGTTTCACCGGCAAAACTTACTGTGCCAAACTTTTGGATCATCCAGAAAACCGCCAGCAGCACGCCAAGGTCCCCTATCCGGTTCATGATGAAAGCCTTTTTAGCTGCTATATTATAAGAGGTATTTTTAAACCAAAAGCCAATTAAAAGGTAAGAGCAAAGTCCTACGCCTTCCCAACCAATAAACATGATTACATAGTTGGCGCCCATTACCAACAACAGCATGCTAAATACAAAGAGATTCAGATAAGCGAAGTAGCGGGCATAATGAGCCGGTGCTTCTTCGTGCATATATCCCGTGGAATACACATGAATTAAAAAACCGACCCCGGTAATGATCAGCAGGAATAAAGAAGAAAGTGGGTCAATCTGAAGAGAAAAAGGAATAGAAAGGTCCCCTACCTTTATAAATTCAAAAAGAGTAACAATAGTTGGATCGCCTTTTACTTCCATAAATACCAGCACGCTCATAATAAGAGCACCAAGAACGGTACCGCTGCCAATAATTCCCACAGCAGATTTACTCAGGCTATTGCGAAAAACGCCATTCAATAGAAAACCCAGTAAAGGCAACAAAGGAATTAAATAAGAATATGGTGTCATATGTTACCCGTTTTCATTGCTCCGTTACAAAACCTATACAAATTCCAAAAGCAGGTATGTAGCAGAGCAGAAAATTTTATTTGATTAATTTTTCAATCTGTTTAAGTAGTTGATATCTACATTGTGTGTATTGCGGTACATCATTACAATAATGGCTAACCCCACACTCACTTCTACTGCCGCTACCACCATTATAAAAAATACAAACAATTGCCCTTCGGAGGCAGCGCTAATCACATCTTGCTGACCCGAAGCAACCGCTCTGGCATAATGCATTTTTGAAAAAGCAACCAACAAAAGGTTTACGGCATTGAGCATTAATTCAATACACATAAATATAATGATGGCATTACGTCGGGTAAGTACCCCGATCACACCAATTCCAAAAATAATACAGGCTAAAAAAGTATAATATTCTATAGGCATATAAAGTCGCTGTTTGCTTAGTCTCTTTTTCCAATAACCACCGCACCAATCATGGCGCTCAAAAATAAAATACTGCTTATTTCAAAAGGGACGAGGTAGTCGGTAAACAACCTTGTTCCCAAATTTTTTACCAATCCCACATTTCCACCTGATAAGCCTTCGTAAATCTGAACTTTTTGCTCCGGGCGCACCGCATCTATCAGCACCAACATCAGCATGCCCCCGGCAATAGCACCGCTCCAAAGCATGTATTTGTTTTTTTGTGGTTCACTCTCCTTATTGAGATTCATCAGCATCAATACAAATAAGAACAATACCATAATAGCCCCTGCATATACAATTACATTTACAATGGCAAGAAACTGTGCATTGAGTAAAATGTAGTGTCCCGAAATAGCAAAGAAGGTAATAATCAGATAAAGTACACTGAATACAGGGTTTTTACGGGTAATAACCATAATGGCGCAGAAAACAGCGACGACCGATAAAAACCAGAAAATAATTTGTTGCGTTGTCATGCCGAATGGTTCAGCTTATAATAAAGGTTAATTGACCAAATAAATTCGAATAAACACTAATCTCCGGTTGAAACTCCTACTCTTACCCTACCGGCAGCGGCTTTCTCGTATCCTTCCTTATCCGTCTTAGGATCTGGAATTAATAAATCTTCCTTGTCATAAATAAAACCTTTCCGTTCATAATTAGCCGGCGCAAAAGTTTCAGAAAGATAAATAGCATCCTTAGGGCAGGCCTCCTCACACAATCCACAGAAAATGCAGCGCAACATATTTATTTCATACTTAGCTGCATACTTTTCCTCCTTATACAAATGTTCCTCCCCCTCCTGCCGTTCCGCACCTTCCATAGTAATGGCTTCCGCTGGGCAAGATACAGCACAAAGTCCGCAGGCAGTGCATCTTTCCCTGCCTTCTTCATCGCGGTTTAATACATGCAATCCCCGGAAAACCTCACTAAAAGAGCGCTTTTGTTCCGGATACTGAATGGTCGGATTCTTCTTAAATAAATGGCTGAATGTTATTCCAAGCCCTTTGGCAATTGCAGGCAGGTACATTTTCTCCCATAGTGTCATGGGACTTCTGTCTACCGCTTTTGCTTTGTTGGTTAGTTGCATAATTGTACAGCGATTTTATAATTTTGTAGAATCTTTTGCGCTGTTGAGTATTTCAAAGTGTCGCAAAAATATTTTTCTATTTTGGATATTCCAATTAAAACATTGGATTCTGGCAGATTTACTTAATTGTTCAGATAAAGAATCACAGCAGCCGTTATTATCATATTAATCAAAGCCAGCGGAATCAGCGTCTTCCAGCCTAGATTCATCAACTGATCGTAGCGGAAACGGGGGATGGTCCACCGCACCCACATAAAAAAAAGAATGAATAATATCGATTTTACCATTAAGGCAAGGAACCCAAGTATACCAGCAACATTAACAGGTAGGGTGCTTTCATCAAGAAAAGGAATATCATAACCCCCAAAATACAAGGTGGCCATAATCACACTACTCATAAACATGTTGATATACTCTGCAAACAGGTAGAATCCAAGCTTCATAGAAGAGTACTCCTGATGATAGCCAAAATTCAATTCATTTTCCGCCTCAGGCAGATCAAATGGAGTACGGTTACATTCGGCAAAGGCGCAAACTATAAATATTAGAAAGCCCAGGGGTTGGAAAAAAAAGTTCCATCCCTGCTCCTGTTGTTTCAATACAATATCACGTAAACTAAGCGACTCGGTTACAAAAATCAGAGCAATAATGCTCAGCCCCATAGCCAACTCATAAGAAATGTTTTGTGAGGCTCCCCGAATGGCAGCCAGCAATGAGAATTTGTTATTGGAAGCCCATCCCCCAATCATTACCCCATAAACGCCTAAGGAAACCACTGCAAATACATACAGTACTCCCACATTAATATCTGCGATTTGCAGCGAAATGGTACGGCCCCCAATCTCCAGTTTGTTGCCCCAGGGAATAACAGCACTCGTCATTAGGGCTGCCATCATTGCCAGTGCTGGCCCTAATATAAAAAGTAACTTATTGGCTCTGGTAGGAATAATCTCTTCTTTAAAGAATAACTTGATGGCATCTGCCACAGGCTGTAATAGGCCAAACCATCCAGCCCTGTTTGGTCCAGGGCGATCTTGCAAGGCTGCTGCAACCTTTCTTTCGCCCCAGGTACTGTACATGGCTATTCCAAGAGAAATGGAAACCACCACTACAATCAGCAGGAACTTTTCAAGGAAAAGGGCAAAATCAAATCCAATATTTAATAACTCAGTAATCATGCCAGCTTGTATAAAAAAGGTTACTTATTAAAAACTTTGCTAGTTGCAGGACCATCTACCTCGCTCAGGTCTACCGAAGGGTCGTTTACACCACTCACAGAATGGATATCCATCAGCAACCGGGGTTTGATGCCTCCCATCACTTTCTCAATGGTTTCTTCAGGCACCTTAAGATTCTTGTATTGCCCTTGACCGATTACTGAATGACGGGATATTTCAGCCAGTCCTTCAATTTCCCAATCACTTACCTTTTTCTTATCGAAACGACAAGTATTGCAAATCCAACCACGGCTACCATCTTCGGTATCCATGATTTCGCCCCACTCATCTTTACGCCCTGTTACGCGGAATACTTCATCCCCACGCAGCCATACCGTTACTTTTCCGCAACAATCAGGACAATCGCGATGGGCATACATAGGCTTGGTAAACCAAACGCGGTTTTTAAACCGGAAGGTTTTATCGGTTAGTGCACCTACCGGGCAAACATCTATAACATTTCCGATAAACTTGCTTTCCAGGCTTTTTTCAATCAGGGTGGCTATTTCAGAATGGTCGCCCCGGTCGAGAATGCCATGGGCTCTGTCGGGCGTCAACTGATCGGCTACGTACACACAACGGTAGCATAAAATGCAGCGGGTCATATGTAGTTGAATATAAGGCCCGAGGTCATGCTTTTTGAAGGTCCGGCGCTGAAATTCGTACCGGGTACCCTCAGCACCATGTTGGTAACTCAAATCCTGTAAATGACACTCGCCTGCCTGATCGCAAATAGGACAATCCAAAGGATGGTTGAGCAACAAAAATTCTACCACCCCTGCACGGGCATCAAGTACCTTTGGACTGGTAATATTTTTTACTTCCATACCATCCATTACGGTAGTACGGCAGCTTGCTACCAGCTTAGGCATGGGGCGCGGATCTTTTTCTGAACCCTTGCTTACCTCTACCAGGCAGGTACGACATTTACCACCACTGCCTTCCAGCTTGGAATAAAAACACATGGCCGGTGGCGCTACTTCACCGCCAACTTTACGGGCAGCCTCCAGCACAGTGGTTCCAGCCGGTACTTCTACCGTTATATTATCAATGGTTACTTTTAAAAGGGGTGTATCGGACATATTTTCCAATTCTTATTAAATATATGTTATCAAACAGCGGCTATTTCGAGTGGATCAGCGTATTGTGCCAAACCAAAATTCCGGCTAATAGCTTCCCGGGGATTTTTTACATGCCATTCAAACTCATCGCGGAAATGACGGATAGCAGCAGCAACAGGCCAGGCAGCAGCATCGCCCAAAGGACAGATGGTATTGCCTTCTATTTTCCGCTGAATATCCCATAATAAATCAATATCGCTCATCTTGCCTTTACCCGTTTCAAGATTCCAAAGGATTTTTTCCATCCATCCGGTTCCTTCGCGGCAGGGTGAACATTGTCCACAGCTTTCATGCCGGTAAAACCGAGCTAATGTATACGTATTTCGCACCACACACTGGTCTTCATCCAATACAATAAAACCACCTGAACCCAACATACTACCTGTCTGAAAACCACCATCACTCAGGCTTTCATAGGTCATCTGTCTTGATTCTCCTTTTGCTGTTTTCAGTAAAAGATTGGCCGGCAAAATAGGTACCGAAGAACCACCTGGAATACAAGCTTTCAGTTTTTTGCCATTGGCAATTCCTCCACAGTATTCCTCACTGTATATAAATTCTTCCACAGTAATGGTCATATCAATCTCGTACACGCCGGGTTTGTTTATGTTGCCACAGGCACTCATAAGCTTGGTACCAGTACTGCGTCCTACTCCTATTTTGGAGTATTCTTCCGAACCATGGTTGAGAATAGGTACAACAGCAGCAATGGTTTCCACATTATTTACCACCGTAGGGCAGCCATATAAACCTTTTACCGCCGGAAAAGGAGGTTTGATTCTCGGGTTTCCTCTTTTGCCTTCAAGGCTTTCGAGGAGTGCGGTTTCTTCTCCGCAAATGTAGGCTCCCGCTCCTCTTTGTACATATACTTCGAGATCAAATCCGGAGCCGAGAATATTTTTCCCCAACCAACCATTATTTTTTGCCTCGGCAATAGCTTGCTCCAGGATATCGGTAATCCAGGCATATTCGCCCCGGATATAAATATAACAGGTGTTGGCACCAAGTGCGAAACTAGAGGAAATAATGCCTTCAATTAGCAGGTGTGGAAGAAATTCCATGAGGTAGCGATCCTTAAAAGTACCGGGCTCCGATTCATCGGCATTTACCACAAGGTATCTGGATACTCCTTCGGGTTTTGCCAGAAAACTCCATTTCAACCCGGTTGGAAAACCTGCTCCTCCCCGGCCTCTCAGACCACTCTTTTTCACTTCCTCCAGCACATCTTCGGGGCTCATTTGCTTCAGGGCCTTTTCTACACTCTGGTAGCCACCCTCTCTGCGATAGACCTCATAGGTCCTGATCCCATCTATATGCACCTTATCCAATAAAAGTTTTACCGCCATCTTAAAATACGTTTAATCTAAATAAATCTCAAGGATTCTCCTTGGTAAGCACATAATTTGCTGCCAGATCACCTGCTATTTTTGCACCTGCCGGATCGAGCTGAGTGGCCGTGCCTGCCTCAATGGCATACAAAAACGCACCATCTGTTTCTCCGATCAATTCAATCACTTGTCCATCACGCCAGGTAAACTTCCCTTGTGTGGTATACGTTTGCCCATCACCCATGCCCAAATACCTTGAGTTCAATGTATAAGTGCTGTCCAAAAGAATGGTCAGTATCGTTTCTATTCCATCACAATCTGCACAAGGAAGTTTGCCAGTATAAGTACCTGACCAATCTGTTTCACTCAAATCATTTTGAACTGAATCAACCTTGGGAATTTCCTCTGAATCCTTTGCTATCTGATCGGGATTGTTGCCACAGGCCAAAGCCAATAAAACAAGCAAAAAGAGCCCGGTAAATCCAAAAATATTTGAGGAGGGGATTCTTTTCATTTTATTTACCAATTTGTAATTTATTAATTCAATTGTCCAGCAGCTTTCCTGCAATCTTCAATAATATGATCTACTTTTTCTTTGGTCAAGTGTTCCCGGTAATGATTCCCCAACTGCATCATTGGAGCATACCCGCAAGCTCCCAAACATTCCGCCGTTTTAAGGGTAAAAAGTCCATCTGCAGTAGTTTCCCCTACCCCGATATTCAATGTCAACTTAATATAATCAATAATATTATCGCTGCCACTAATCATGCACGGGCCAGTATGACAAACCTCGAAAACATACTTGCCCACAGGCTTTAAGTTATACATGGTATAAAAGGTGGCAACCTCATAAACTTCAATGGGATCAAGTTCGAGCAGGAGCGCTACATAATCCATTGCTTCTGCCGGAAGCCATCCCCATTGTTCTTGCGCCAAATGTAGCAGAGGCATCAGCGCACTTTTTTGTTTCCCTTCAGGATAATGTCCAATAATTTCCCGTGCCCTAGATAACCTGCTTTCTGTAAATGTATTCATATAAAAATTTCCAAATTCCAAAAGAACCATCCTGCCTATCGGCAGACGGATTCCACACCTGCCCAGCGTAATGCGGGATTCCAAAGATTTTAAACCCAAACTACAAGCCCAAACACAACAATAAACAAAAAACAATAAACCAAAAAAACTCAGGCATCCATTTCACCGGCAATCAGGTTCAGGCTGCTGAGGGTAACAATTGCATCGCTCAGCATGCTGCCTTTTACTATTTCCTTATATACCTGATAATAAATAAAGCAAGGTCTGCGAAAATGTAAACGGTACGGCGTTCGTCCCCCATCGCTTATCAGGTAAAAGCCCAACTCTCCATTACCCCCTTCAACCGCATGGTAAACTTCCCCCTTAGGAATTTCAATTTCGCCCATTACAATTTTGAAATGCCAGATCAGCGCTTCCATCTTTGTATAAACATCCTTTTTTTCCGGAAGGTAATACTCAGGTGCATCAGCGTGAAATACATCTGCTTCGGTTCCCTTAAATTCCTGTACTTTTTGGTATGCTTGTTTAATGATTGAAAGGCTTTCCCACATTTCACCATTGCGCACCATAAACCGGTCGTAGTTGTCACCCGTGGTACCAACCGGTATCTTGAAATCAAAATCTTCGTAGCTTGAATAAGGTTGTGCAACCCGCACATCGTAATCCACACCGGCAGCTCTTAAATTGGGTCCTGTAACGCTGTATTTAAGCGCCATTTCTGCGGATAACGGACCACCGCCCTGCGTGCGCTCCATAAAAATCCGGCTCCGGTTAAACAGGTTTTCGAATTCCTGCCAACCGGCAGGAAATTCAGCAATAAATTTTTCTAGTTTCTGAAAAGCGATATCGTTGAAGTTTCTTTCAAAACCGCCGATACGACCCATATTGGTTGTGAGGCGGCTGCCACACACCTCTTCGTAAATCTCATAAATAAGTTCCCGGTACTGCATTACGTAGAGGAAACCTGTAAAAGCACCTGTATCTACACCCACAATGGAATTGCAAATAATATGATCCGACATCCTGGCAAGTTCCATGATAATTACGCGCAGATAGTCTACCCTTTTGGGAGTTTTTACCCCAAGTAATTTTTCGCAGGTCAAATGCCATCCCATATTGTTGATGGGACTGCTGCAATAGTTGAGCCTGTCAGTAAGGGTGGTTATTTGATAAAGTGGCCTGCGTTCAGCAAGTTTTTCAAAAGCACGGTGAATATAACCGACTGTCTGCTCGGCATTCAGGATTTTTTCACCACTTAATTCAAGAATATTTTGAAAAACACCATGGGTTGCCGGATGGGTAGGCCCAAGGTTCATGGTGGTGGTTTCCTTTTGCAGGCTATCTGAAGCCAATGGAATATGTTGGGTAACTGCAGTTTCTGACATAATCTGTTTGTTCATTCAATTTTCAATAGAGCACCTTCCGGCAGAATTCTGCTTTCCGGGCTTTTCTAAGGTATTAACTAAAAGATCCGCCTCTTCCAAACATATCGTCATCCTTGTCTATCCGAGACTGATCTTCCAAAGGAAATTCTTTCCTCATAGGGAAATAATCCATTTCCTCTACATTCAAAATTCTTCTCAGATCAGGATGCCCTAAAAAAAGGACACCATAAAAATCATAAGTTTCCCTTTCCATCCAGTTGGCTCCGGGAAACAAACTTGTAGCAGTATAAACTTCAGGTTTTTTAATGTCGGCGTAAACTTTTAACCGTAGACGGATATTCTGGGGAAGATTATGTAAGTGGTAAACCACTGCGAGTTCCTCACCGGTTTTTTCCGGATAATGAACCGCACAAATATCTGTGAGGAAACCGAACTGCAGGTTATCATCATCATGCAAAAATTGCAGTACTTTCAGGTTCAAGGCGTTGGGAACTTTGCAGGAAAGCAAACCATAGCCTTCTTCCCATTCAGTTATCTCCTCGCCAAATTTTTCCTTTAGCTTCTGTTTTACAATTTCGTTGGTAAGTGTCATACAATTTTATGGTTTCCAAAAATAAATGAACGGAAATGCTTTTTTTACTGAATTCCGTATTCGCCTAGCAAAGCGGTATACTGCGGACTACCCCGGCGGCGGATGCTTTCTGCTCCTACAAGATCCTGGATTTTCATAAAGCCATCAAGGATAGCCTCAGGTCTTGGAGGGCAACCCGGTACATATACATCTACTGGAATTACCTGATCGATTCCCTGTAAAACGCTGTATGTATCAAAAATCCCACCGGAGGAAGCACAGGCTCCGACTGCAATTACCCAACGGGGTTCGGCCATTTGCAAATAAACTTGCTTGAGAACAGGTCCCATTTTTTTAGCAATGGTACCCATTACCATCAGCAGATCGCACTGCCGGGGGCTAAAACCTACCCTTTCGCTACCAAACCGGGCAAGGTCGTAATGGCTTGCCATAGTTGCCATAAACTCAATACCACAACAAGAAGTAGCAAATGGCAGCGGCCAAAGCGAATTTTTACGACCTAAACCCACCACTTCGCTGAGTTTGGTTACAAAAAAACCTTCTCCCTCAATCCCAGGAGGAGCCTCTACTGTTTTTACTTTATTGTTGAAACGAACTGGTCTACCAGTGTATATGATGTCTGACATAATTTACTCCTTTTTTTTAAAAATTTAGAGAAAAAAAACTACTTCAGCAAACGATCTAAATAAATGAATCATGCAGCCTTCCTCATATTTAACAAAAATCAATCTTCCCAATTCAAAGCACCCCTTCCAAATACATATATTAATCCCACCGTGAAAAAGGATATAAAACTAAACATGGCAATAAATCCGTTCCAGCCCAATTCCTTAAAATTGACAGCATAAGGATAAAGAAAAATTACTTCCACGTCAAAAAGCACGAATAAGATAGCAACCAAAAAATATTTGATAGCTACCGGCTGACGGGCATTACCCACCTGCTCAATTCCACTTTCGAAATTTTCAAGTTTATCCGCTGTTTTACGGCTTGGGCCGAGTAAATGACTAAGACCAATCATAACCCCAACAAAACCTATGGCAAACAATAACTGAATACCTATTGGCAAATACTCCAAGGGAGTTCCGGAAACCTGTAATATTTCAAACATTGGCTAAAACGACTAGATGCGCAAAAATAGGCTACCAATGCTAATTCGCCCCATTTTGTATGGGTATTTATTCAAACAAAAATCCCCCGACAGGCCTGCCAGGGGATTTCTAGACATTTTTAAGATTATGTCAACATTTATCGATTGTTTGTTCCACCTGTTTTTTCAGGTTTGCCGCTACTATTTACTTTTGTTGCAGAAGAGTTCACATTGCCACCAGTTGCTTTAATCAAACGCTCGGCTTCAGCCTTTGCCTGTATTCCATAATCATTTGCAGGGTCAAGTTCCAGTATAGCATTTGAAGCCTGCAAAGCCTTATCATATTCTCTTGACTTAATAAGATAATAATAAATTTTGTATCCATAATTTTCTAGAATCCGGAACTTATTGGATTCTTTATCATTCATCAGATATGTGGTATACTGATCTATGGCTGGCAGTGCAAGCCCGTTTGAAGTATCAGGATCTGCGGCTATAGCAGCACGACGTTGAAGGCTATATCCCTGAATCTGATCAGGATAGGAACTGATATATTTTGCCGACACCTTCATTGATTCATCAAATTGTCCCGCTTTGAAAGCTGCATCTGCAAGATAAAAATAGTTTACCGCGGTTCTTCTAGGATTGATTTCATCAATTTTATCGAGCCACTTATAATTACCTTTCCAATCGTTTTGAGAAGCATAAGCATTGGCAATGGCTTTCATATAAGTCATTTTATTTTCTACAGATGTATCAAGTGCAACCGCTTTTTCTACCAAATCATCTGCTTTGCTTGCCTGTTCTGGAAACTTCAGATACATTTTAGCCATTTCTGCAAAATCGTCACCGTTCAGTTTATCTTTCGCTTGTTTGGCTATGTATTTTTCCATATTATCCCTTGCGTTTACCGAATCACCTAACCTATCATAAGTAATAGCATACAAGCGATAGACTTTTGGAAAATTTTCACCTGGAGCAAGACTTGCTTCTATTTCTTTACCTTTTTGTAAAGATTCCTGATATTTTCCTGATCTGAAAAGGAAATCCGCGTAAAAAAACTCTGTTTCAATATCAGAATCATTATTTGCCATAAACTTGTCCAAATAAGTCTTGGCTTTATTTACATCCTTTTCTTTATAATATTCATAGAGTTCAAAATATGCAGGAGCAAAATTTGGATCGTTTTCTACGGCCCGATTGTAATAATCAAGAAAAAGTGCAGTATTTCTTTGACTCTGAAAGATTTTTCCAATACGGTAATAAGGAAGCCCATATTTAGGATCCCGCTCGATGGCATCTTCGAAAGCTCTTTTGGCTGGCCCACCAAATTCGCCGCCGCGTTTTAAATGAATGAGTCCTGTATTCACCATTATGTCGGCGTCAATTTTATCAATTTCAGCAGCCTGAGCTAGTTTTTCCAATGCGTACTCAATATCTCCGGTTTGGGCATCCCCTGCAGCATTTGCACGACCGATGGCTGCCAAAATCTGGGGATCACCGTACTTCTTGTTTTTCCGGTTACTCGTGGCTTCAATAGCCTGATCGAAATGTATTTTTGCTCCTGCTTTATTGTTTTCAAGCAACTCTACATGACCCATACCAACTAAAAGGAGCGGATTTTGCTGTGTAGCGGTTAAAGCCTTGCTATACAGTGACTTAGCCTGCTCTACTTTCGCCGGAACTTGCTCAAGATATAGCTGACCTAACCAATACGCGGATTCTGGATCATTGGGATTCGCTTCCACGAGTTTTGCAAAAGCTTTCTCTGCACCTTGAAGCCTCCCATACTTTAAAAGTTTCTTGGCCTCATCCAAAGTCTGAGCCATCGACATTACTCCAAGCCCTAATCCTATTAATAGAAGGGATATTGTCTTCATATTTATCAGTTTAATCAGTTACTAAATCAATGTTTATTTCAATACTATTAGAAGTAAAAAGACCGCTATTTACATAATCTAACCGTAGAAACGCTTAATTCTTGCTTTTAATTAACAAACCGTTCTGCTTTAATGTTCTTTTACTTCCATGTTTCTTACCCGAAATTCCATTCTTGCCGGCAAAAGATAAGCCCTTTTAAATATAAGTTGTCCTCGCTCATAAATCAGGAAATTTACAAACCCCCGACCTAACCCTTCATAATTTTCTTTCAGAATATAGTATATACCCCTTATAAAAGGATATTTTCCTAATGCGATATTACCCTGATAAGGTAATACGTATTCTTCCCCCGGACAGGTTTCACATTTTATACGGGCAACCTTAACGCTTTGCAAAAATTTAACCTGTTGATCATCTTCCTTGTCTCCTACCCAGCTAACCCCTACCAATCCTACGGCATTTTCGTTTTTTTGGACATAGGCTATTACTTCTTCACTCGATTTTGCTGCCACTACCTTCGGCCCGAGTTTCTCTCCTTTAAGCAGCGAGTCAATAGCATAACGAACCGTACTTGTTGCGCTTAGCCCATCCATAACTACCTCATAATCACCCCCGGCAGTTCCGTTAAGCATGCTACGAATCTCGGCAGTAGATAAATAATCCAGTTTTGATTTTTTGTTTAAAACCACCGCCATTGCATCATAAGCTATCAGTCCCCAGGAAGGCGCAAACCTCAGTTGTTCCTTAAATCCTTTGGTTTCTTCCCTTGTAAGACCTCTTGTAACAATCACCATGCGGGTGCTGTCATTTTCTAAATCCCGCAGGCATTCGGCCTCCGATTTGTATTCTGCTATAATTTCTGTTTCAGGAAAAGAACCTTGATACACTTTGATCTGGGAGTCAATAACCGGTTTAAAGGTTTCGTCTACGCTGATGTAAATAGTCCCTTTTTTGGGGGTATCATTTGTAGAGGAATTCTTGGTTTCTTCTGTTCCGTTATTGCTACAGGAAATAAGAACCGTCAGCAGAATGAGGCTTAAACTAGATAATTTGCTTATATGTTTTGCTATTTTAAACATCCTGCTGATTTTCCTTTTCCCATTTTTTTTGTTTTTGGATCTGTATGCCGCGGTACAATCTAAAAGCACCATAAATAGCAAAAACAAAGCCTAAAAACCATTGCATCCCCCCTTTCACAAAATCACTATCCTCAAAATAATCGTATCCCAACATATATTTTGAAAAAATAATGAAAATACCACCAAAAATCATCAATCCACCCATAAAATAATCAAGAAACGCCCTGAAATCAGGAATACCTGTTTTATGTTTTCTTTTATACGGTTGACTCATGCAATGGTAAATTCAAATTAAGGTAACTCACCCGATCAAAAATAATTTCAAAATAATTTAATATGCCATTTTTTGGTATCTGGCTTCGCAAAAAAATAGATTTTATTGTAAAAAACAATAATTAATATTCAATTCCCCGGAATTCCTGCCCATAAAATCGATTTTATAACAAAAAACTCCTTTTTATCTATTGAAATAGGTCCTCATTCTGACGCTAAAGACTTCCAAACAGTCCCTTCAACAAAATTCATACTCCAGATCTTGCTGGAAAAAAACCTAAATCCTGCGATTTTCCTACCTGAATCGATTTTTAACTAGTCACACAATATGGCTGGAAAGGAAATTGATTCAGATCATACTAAGTTCAAAAGAAACAAATTTTTAAATTTTACATAAATTTAATTGATTTTAAAAAAATAAATGGTTGTTGTCAGAAGATTCTGTTAATTCATTATCTCAAACGAAAACGATCCTGAAACAGTAAACTACTAAAAGGGGTTATGAATTTGAGTTAAACATAAAAATATTATTTACATGCAAAAAAGTAACAATAAACAGGTATCCGTTTTAATGGTTTGCCTGGGTAATATTTGCAGAAGCCCCTTGGCAGAAGGCATTTTGAAACAAAAACTGGGAACAGCAGGCATCGCCGCAAAGGTAGATTCGGCAGGAACGGGCGATTGGCATATTGGCAGTGCCCCACACCCCGATTCGCAAAAGGTGGCAAAATTGAATGGCATAAATATAAGTGATCAGCGGGCGAGGCAATTACAACCCACTGATTTTGAACACTATGACCTGATTGTATTTATGGATCGGGAAAATAAAAAGGATGGCAAAAAAATTGCCGGAACCTATTGGCAGGAAGGTAAAGCGAGACTCCTGCTCGATTCCATTCCGCACACCAACCTGCAAGATGTACCTGATCCCTATTTTGGCGGCTGGGACGGATTTCCAATAGTGTACCAACTGATTGACGAAGCCTGCGAAGCACTGGTGGAGGAGTTGTCGGCTTTTGAAAGCCGGTAAACTTCTTGTTTCTTTGCAGCCAACTATGGGAAAAGTATCCTTGCCGCAAGGCACAAGAGATTTTAATGCAGGTATTGTTTACCGGAGAAATTATATTTTCAAAACAATCCGCGAAGTATTTGAATTATTTGGTTTTGAGCCGCTGGAAACCCCTGCGATGGAAAATATGGATACCCTGATGGGGAAATATGGGGACGAAGGAGATAAACTGATTTTCAGAATATTGAATAACGGTCTTGACCGACCTGAAAAGCAAGAAAAAGCCAGGGCTGATTTTGAAACTGTACTGGCAGGTAAAAATGTTTCCGGTATTACTGAGCGTGCCCTGCGCTATGATCTCACTATTCCCTTTGCCCGGTATGTAGCCATGAATCACGGCAAATTAACTTTTCCCTATAAAAGATACCAAATGCAGCCCGTTTGGCGGGCTGATCGTCCACAAAAAGGACGCTACCGGGAGTTTTATCAATGCGATGCCGATGTAGTAGGAAGCAAAAGTCTGGTGAATGAACTGGAACTTGCCAATATGTACCGGATGGTATTTCAAAAACTGAAGATACCTGTTGAAATTCGCATCAACAACCGGCTGATCCTTGCCGGACTTGCGGAGGCATGTGGTGGCGAACAACATTTGACTTCCATCACGGTGGCCATTGATAAACTGGATAAAACAGGACTGGACAAAGTAAAAGAGGAACTAGCGCAAAAAGAGTTGACCTCTACGCAAATAGAATTAATTGAACGCTACTTAACTATAGAAGGTACTACTTCTGAAAAGCTTTTGGCGCTGGAAAAACTGCTCGGGCATATCCCTTCGGTGGTAGAAGGCATCGAAGCGCTGCGGTTTTTATTGGAAAATACCCGGGAAGATGCCCCATTAGTACCAGATTTTACCCTTGCAAGGGGTTTAAATTATTATACAGGAACCATTTTTGAGGTAAAAGCCACAGGTGTACAGATTGGAAGCATTGGCGGCGGCGGTCGCTATGATAACCTGACAGGCCTTTTCGGGGTTCCCGATATTGCTGGTGTAGGAATCAGTTTTGGCGTGGATCGTATGTATGATGTAATAGAAGAATTGGGGTTATTTCCAGAATCCATAGCACAAACCACCCGCATCTTATTTTTCAACATGGGCGAACAGGAAGCAAAAGCAGCCCTCAAGGCGATGCAGGCTCTTCGGGATGCAGGTATTGCCTGTGAACTTTTCCACGAAAACCAGAAAATGGACAAGCAATTCAAGTTTGCCGATAAAAAAGGTATTCGATATGCCGGGATCTTAGGATCGGCGGAACTCGCTGCCGGAAACTGTGTGGTGAAAGACCTTACGGAAGGAAGCCAGGAATCTGTTCCGATCCAAAACCTTGCTGCTTACTTTTTAGAAAAGTCCTGAGGAGGCAGAGGAGCGGTCTTTTTTTGAGAAATCATCCAAACACCTCCAATAACAAGCAGGCTTCCGAGCATTTGAATGAACCCAAAGGACTCGCCCAGATAGTACCAGGCAAGAAATATGGTAAATATGGGGCCTATGGAAGAAACAATGGCCACATTGCTGCTACCGATTCGGCTGATGCCTGCCGAAACAAGGTAGGAAGGCACCACTGTGGTAAAAACACCCATCAGGAAAAAATAGAAATACACTTTTGAAGAAAAAGAAGTGAGCACTTCAAAAGTTTGCCCCGATAGGAAAAAATGAAGGACGATAGCCAATGTAGCTCCTAACATAGCAGTAGACGTAAATAGACCCACGCCTAAAATTGGGATAAACCTACCACTCCATAATACATATAAAGCAAAGGTAAAAGCACAGCAAACTACCAAAATACTTCCTTTCCAGACTTCCGCAGAAACAGGCAAGCCTTTGAAATCGCCGAGGAAGGCAATAATAATTCCAAGATAAGAAAGCAATAAGGCGAACACCTGTTTCTTTTGGACAGGTGTTTTATAAAGCAGAGCACCAAGCATAACCACCCACGCCGGATAAGAAAATAAAATGACCCTTTCTAACCCGGCAGAAATAAATTTTAACCCATAGAAATCTAAATAGCTGCTGATATAGTAGCCTATCATGCCTAAAAAACAGGCAATGCTTAATTTCTGAAGAAAAGAAAGTCCGGATGGAGATCCGTCCGGACTTTTAACTTTTGCTTTAAACCTTTTAATTGCCCACGAAAAAGATACGAGATAAAATGGAAGAGCAAACAGCATGCGAAGCAAAAGCAGGGTGCTTACTTCAATGTCTGTTTCAATATATATGAGTTTACCCAGTACGGCTTTTATAGAAAACAACAAAGCGCCGAACAGGGTAATGAGCACACCCCATACCTGTCTTGATATTTGCATAATTATGTGAGGGAGGCCTGGTTAAATAAAAAATACAACTACCCGGACCAACCTGAAACGCACTTCCTGGAAAGCCTTTACTTTATCAGTTCCAATGAAGGAGCCCAATAGAATA